>NZ_JBALOS010000133.1:38389-50709 GCF_036962765.1 Neobacillus drentensis | reverse complement strand
TAGAAACTTAGTAAATGACTCTTATAAAGCTTCAAAAGCAACAAATTTTACGAAAAGAGCCTTTTCAAAAAACGGTGTCCAGCTCCAGTTTCGGGTGGAGTCATACTCCGAACGAAAGAAAAGTGACCCCTTTTCCTTCGTTCGAAGAGCGCCTAGGGGCTGGTTCCAACCCCTAGGAAAAAATGAACTACTTTTTTCCCCGGACTAGGCGCTTCTTCTATATTAGTTCTTACTTATAAGCGTCTTTACCAACTTGGATATTATCTTTTGTTACTTCGATGTAAGGAACACGAACTGCTTTGTTGTCGTCAAGTTTCCATTCTGTTCCGTCTAATACGTCTTTACCCTTTGCTGCATTTGCTGCAAGTTCGATTGTTGCTTTACCTTGGTTTTTTGCGTCATTTAAGATCGTACCAACCATCTTGCCCTTTTCAATCATTTCAAGTGCTTCAGGAATCGCGTCAACACCTACGACTGGCATGAACTTGTCACCAGAGAAGTAGCCTGCTTTTTCAAGAGAAGCAACTGCACCTAGTGCCATTCCGTCGTTGTTAGCGATTACGAATTCAATCTTGTCACTGTACTTAGCTAACCAAGCATCCATTTTTTCGGTAGCTTTTGTTGCATCCCACATCGCCGTATCCATTGCTAATTCTTCCATCTGAATACCTTTTTCTTTTACAGTATCCACAGCAAATTTTGTACGTGCCTCTGCATCTGGGTGTCCTGGCTCACCCTTTAATAATACGTATTGGATTTTGCCATCTTTATTTTTATCATATTTATCTTTGTTAGCTTCCCAAGCTTTTGCGATCAATTGACCTTGAAGAACACCTGATTCAGAAGAAGTTGTTCCTACATAGTAAGCTTTATCGTAGCCTTTTAATACGCTCGCATCCGGCTCTTTGTTAAAGAAGATAACTGGAATATTTTTTGGTTTTGCTTTATCGATAATGGTTTGAGCGGCTTTTGGGTCAACTAAGTTAATGGCTAGAGACTTAGCTCCTTTGGCAATAAGTGTATCCACTTGCTCAATTTGTTTTGCTTGGTCGTTTTGAGAGTCATTCAACATAAGCTTAACGTTGTCTTTAGCTGATGATTCCATTGCACGGCGAACATAAGACATGAAGTTGTCATCAAATTTGTAAATCGTTGCACCAACTGCTGGAAGACTGCTGCCCTTGCCAGAATCTGTACCGCTAGTTGAATCACTGCAGCCTGTTGCTAATAGAATACTAGATGCAACTGTCAAAGATAGAATTAAACCTTTTTTCTTTTTAAACATGTTGTCATTCTCCTTTTACTATTTAGTAAAGACTCTGGTAAGCAGCACAACGCCTCGCTAACCTTAGTGTAAGCCCTTACAGATATGTTAGCATGAGTGGGTTTTCCTCAATAGTTCAAAAGTCTAGCATTAATTTGTGATTATCTAGACTTTTTTGCAAACGCTTTATTTTGAACTCATTTATCCACAAATCAAAAAAAGACCAATCCACTCCTGCGGATTAGTCTTATTAGAATAATAATATTAACTTACTGTTACTTTTCGAAATTCAGTTGGCGATAAGCCTGTGTGTTTTTTAAACACGCGGCTAAAATAGTTTGGGTCCTTGTAACCAATTGAATAGCATATTTCTTTCAAGCTTTTTCCCGGGTCAACCATCTCAGCCTTGGCATGCCTAATTCTTATTTCCGTCAAATAATCAATAAAGGTCATTCCAAATCGATCTTTAAATAATTTGCTGAAATAATATGGACTAAGCTCCACATATTCTGCCACTAATTCTAAGGTGATCGATTCAGCATAATGCGTTTCGATATACTCCTTCGCTTTATAGAGCATTCCCTTCGCATGATCATTTCGCCAAATCTGAACATGATGAACGACCGCCAATAAATGGGCTTTTCCTTTTTCAAAAATCTCCATAATATCTTCAGACTCTTCCACTGCAGGTGTTCGTTCATAGCTTATGCCTAAATCATGGAGCATTCGGGAAACGAGAATAAACATTTCGTCAAAGGACTTTTTCACTAAGGCTCCTTTTATATTCTTGTCCTCAGCCAGCATGGTGGCAAATGATTCAAAAATAAACAAGACTTGATTGACGTCTCCCTGCCGAATGGCCTCTAATAGCTTCTTCTCTATTTCTAACACTCCAGATAAGGATGGCAATTCGGCCGAACCTTGTTTAACCGCAAATAAATACTTCCGATTTGGAGTTTTCGTGAGGTGCTGTATGGCCATGAGCGCTTCAAGATAGGATTTATTTAATTCAGGGGCATGGTTATAAGGAAGACCAACCCCAATCCTTAGTTCAGCATTGAAGTGTTTTTTTTCAAAGAGACTGTTCAGGTTATCGATGACGGCCTGGGCATTGGTTTTAAAATGGACCTTTTCCGTTGCTTTTTTACACAGGAATAAGACTGGTACTTGTGAATCGGTTAACGGCCCAACCATCATTTCCTGTTTAATCATGACAGAATTAAGGGTATCCTTAAGCCAAAAATACCAGCTCTGTTTTTCCTCTGCTGTTAGCTCGATCTTCCCCTTGGACCGCAGCGAGAATAGCATGATGTAGCCGGAAGTAATTTCAACCCCTAGGAGTTGGCCCCATTCATCAAAGGTAATATCCTGAACCTGATTCACTAATACAGTCGATACCCATTCTTTTTGGGCGATTGATACAGCCCTGTCCAGGCTTTCCCGCAGATTTTGCTGTTCTTCTCGCTGTTTGCTCTCCTCAAAAATTTCATCGGAAACGCGCTTTAATGATGCAAGGATATCTTGTTTTCTGCTTGGTTTTAAGATGTATTCCTTCACCCCCTGCTGCATCACTTCTTTTGCATATTCAAACGTATTAAAGGCAGAAACCATGATAAATCGAATGCCAGGGTTGGTTTTTTTTATGGCTTTGACGGCCTGAACACCGTCAATTCCCGGCATTTTTATGTCCATAAAAATGATATCAGGATTGTGTTCTGTAGCCATTTCAATCGCGATTCTTCCATTGGGTGCCTCGCCAATGACCATTACGCCCTCTGAAGAACTGCTAATGATTTTCGTTAACGCCGTTCGTTCAAGGACTTCATCATCCACAATAAGAATTTTCAACAAGCGTGCTTCCCCCTTTAACAGCCTCAGGAATTGTTAGTCTAAAATTTGTCCCGCGTAAAGGCTCTGACTCAATTTCACAAATGTCATTTCTCTGATAAAAGAGCTGCAGCCGTCTAATCACATTTTTCACTCCAATACCATTCGAGTGGCTTTTTGATTTTTCCGCTTCATACCCTTCTTCCGGCTCAGCACATTCGACATATTTAAGCAATCTCTTTTTTGTGTACTCATCCATCCCTGCTCCATTATCAATGACCTCAACATTGACCCGGTCATTGTGGCGGTAAATACGGAGCCTGATGACGCCATCTTCTTCGTAGTGTTCCACCCCATGCATAAAGGCATTTTCGATTAATGGTTGTAGAATTAAACTAGGGATTTCAATATCTAAACAATCTTCCTCGATGTCCGTTATAAAAGAAATCCGTTCTCCAAAGCGAGTTTGTTGAATATAAAAATACTCCTGGACAATTCTTACTTCTTCTCTTAATGTTGAAGCTTTATCGAAATCGGTCAGGTTGTATCGAAGTATTGCAGCCACGGCTTCTATTAATCTCGAAGTCTGTTCCGCTTCCTCCAAATAGGCCAATTTTGAAACCGTATTCAATGTATTGAATAAAAAATGAGGATTAATTTGATTTTGCAAACTCCGTAACTCTAATTCTTTTAATAACTTATCCAGCTCTCCCTGTTGTTTGATTTCATTTACCAGCTGTCTAAGGTTCGTACGCATTTGGTTAAAGGTTTCTGTTAATGGCTTTAGTTCGTCCTTTGTCGTAATTTTTATATCATTACCTTCTAAGTTTCCAATTGAAATCTCCTTTGCTGCATGTGATAACAGTCTAATTGGCTTCGTAATCCCGCCGGAAATCCATAATGCTAACAAAGTGCTTAGAAAAAAAGCAGCTGCAAAAAGGGAAATCGACATGAGCTTATAAAAATGGTTTTGCTGCTCCATTTGATTATAAAATTTTTGATAGTCCGTCAGCTTATTGTTTAATAGCGCAAGAGTGCTTTCTTGAAGGAATGAGTTTATTTTCAATACCTCATTAAAATGACTCGAATATTGATTAATCTCGTCCTGCTTAAAAGCACCTAAAGTTGCATCGCCTTCATCCAAAAAACTGTCAATCATATTTTTATAATTTGTAAGCGTAATCTCATTTGTATTGATTACTTTATAAAGCCTCTTCTGGTCCTTAATAAGTTTTAGCTTTTCTTTTCGATAGTCTTTTAGGTAGGATTCATCCTTATCTAAAATATACCCATGAAGCTTTTCCGTAACTAAATTGGATCTTTGCGAAATATCATTAAGCAAAAGAAATCGTTCAAAGCTGTCATCATATTCCGTCACCAGCTTTTCACTGCTGTTATAAAAAAAGAACCCGACTGAAGTTAACAAAACCACAAGGACAATGAAATAAAGCAGCAATTTTGATCTAATTCGAAATAACATCATTCATGCTCCCCCATTCTGTCCGGATGATTCACGGGTAAATCTCTTATTCTCAAAATCCGAGTATCCGTATGGACAATAGGCGAAACCTTTTTCCCCTCAATTAGATCAATCATCATTTTTACTGCTCCATAACCCATTTGAAATGGCTCTTGGACAACGGTTGCCTTGATGGTTCCCTTTCTTATGAAACTCAGGGTTTCCGGTAGTGTATCAAAGCCAATAATATAAATTTGATCCTGTTTTTTATATTTTTCAACCACCTGAGCAATCTCGATGCCATCTAAGGCACTTGTCCCAAAGAAAGCGTTGACATCAGGGTGATCCTGCAAAATTTGATTGGCTTTTTCCGCTGCTTTCACTCTGCTAATCTCTGACTCTTCCACCGCTATGATATGGATTCTTTTTTGTGCTTTTACAGCATCCTGAAATCCCTTAACTCGCTGCTGCATATGGTTTGCATAAAAGCTCCCCGTAATAATTGCTACATTGGTATTACCCTTTGTATCCGCTATCAAAGCTTTCCCTGCTAAAAAGCCGGAATAATAATTATCCGTTCCAATATAGGCCATCCTTTTACTGTTCAAGGTGTCCGTATCGACCGTGATGACAGGGATTCCCTTCGCTACGACCCGATTGATAAGTGGAGTAAATTGTTCGTCACTCAATCCCTGAGTAAGGATCCCATCAACTTTTGAAGCAGCCGACATTTCAATTGTTTTTACATGATCATCGATATTTGCCTGTTTCGGCCCAGCGTATTCCAGCTGAACACCATATTTTCCAGCTGCCTCCTTTGCCCCTTTTTCTACTAGTCTCCAATATTCGTTATCTAACTCCTCAGTGACAAGAACAATATGATAATCAAACTTTTCTAGTGTCTTTTCTTCATTAGGTAATTCATAAGAAACTACCTTATACCCATAAAAGATTGAAAATGAGCAACTCACAAGAAAAAATAGAATCCCAACTGTATACGCCATGATGGACAATTTGCTCATAGTACCTCCCTAACCTCTCTGCCAGTCCGACTACGGTTATTATACGAGAATTCAAAAAAATCAACAACGAACTTTTAGTGGAAAGGACCTCAAATAAAACAGCCTCCACTCTCTTTCAATGAAGGCTGTTTCCATTCTTTTATGATTTTCTAATTATTTAGTAAGTCTCCCAAAGTCAACTTTCGGTGCCAATGCTTCGTTAACTTTTTCAACGACCATATCGTGATCTACTGTAAATGTAGCCGTCTCTTTAATATCTTCTGAGGACGCCCCAATTTTTACTGTATATGTGCCCTTTTCAAGAACCCATGCATTTTCCTGCTCATCAAAGGAGGCAAGGTCTTTGGCATTAAGTCCGAATTGAAGAAGCTCATGCTGATGAGGCTTAAGTTCCTTTGTTTTACCAAAGGCTTTTAGTTCAACAGCAGGTTTCTCAAGTTTTCCATCTGGGGCGGAAACATACACTTGGACGACCTCTCTTCCAGGGACCTTGCCCGTATTTTCCACCATAGCGGATACCTTAAGCTTGTCCTTAAATTTCTTGCCTTCGCTGATATTTACATGGCTAAAGTTGAAGTTCGTATAGGATAATCCATAACCAAATTCATAGGCAGGTTTCACACCGAATGTGGTATTGTAACGATAGCCAACATAAATGTCTTCGTTATAGATTACCTGTGTTGGGTTCTCAGCAGGCGTACCAGGGAAGCTATTTGCTGATGCAACATCACTGTATTTTACAGGGAATGTAGTTGGTAATTTTCCGGATGGATTGACTTTACCGGAAATAACATCAGCAACAGCATAACCTGCTTCTTGGCCTGGCTGCCATGCCAACAGGATTGAATCAACCTTATCCCTCCAGCTGGCTACTTCGATAGGCCCGCCAATATTCAAAATAACAGCTACTTTTTTACCCTGCTTATGATATTCTGATGATACTTTCGAAATCATGTCTTGTTCTGCATCACTTAATAAATAATCCCCTTTTACCACTTTACGGTCCGCACCTTCTCCAGAATTTCGGCCAATAACGATGATGCCGATTTCGGATTCTTTGGAAGCAGCAGCAATTTCGTTATCTTCTAGAGGCTTTTCAGGAATGGCTGGGATTAACTTACCGAAATCTTCACCCCATGGGCTTGGTTTAATTTTATACTGATCTTGCGAGCGCAATGTATCAATATATGTCTTATATTCCTGAAGTAAACTTTGATTTAATTGGTATCCAGCACTCTTTAATCCCTCAACAATAGAAGTGGTGTAAGCCGCATTGACATCGCCGCTTCCTGTTCCTCCTTTAACCGTTTCGATTTGTGTATTGCCAAATAAAGCGACCTTTTGCTCCTTGCTGATCGGCAGCGGCATCATGTCGTTCTTTAATAGAACCATCCCTTCTGCTGCTGCTTTTCGAGCTGTTTGGGCATGAGCAGCCAAATCAGGCTTGTCTGTGTTTTGATACTTTTTAAACTCAGGGGTTTGGATGACGATCTGAAGAATGTTTTTAATATTGCGGTCTAGCACTTTTTCGTCTAACGTTCCACTTTCAACTGCCGTTTTAATTAAATTAGACTGAGTTGCTGAACCTGGCATAATCATGTCATTTTGTGCCTTCATTTGTTCGACCGGATTATCCCCGCCAAACCAGTCTGTCATCACAAAGCCAGTGTAGCCCCAGTCCTTGCGCAAAACGGTTGTTAACAAATCAGCATCTTGGGAAGTGTATGTTCCATTAATTTTGTTATAGGAACTCATAACCGACCATGGATGGGATTCTTTAACAGCAATTTCAAAGCCTTTAAGATAAATTTCCCTTAATGCTCGTTCAGATACGACGGTATCAATGCTATTCCGGTTTGTTTCCTGGTTATTAGCAGCAAAGTGCTTGATTGTTGCGCCAACGCCGTTCGATTGTACCCCATTTACCATCGCAGCAGCCATTTTTCCTGCAATTAATGGATCTTCTGAATAGTATTCGAAGTTACGTCCGTTTAATGGATTACGGTGGATATTAAGTGCTGGTGCTAATAAAAGGTCGACACCGTATTCTTTCACTTCATTTCCCTGTGCTTGACCTACTGCTTCTGCTGTTGCAGGATCCCAAGTGGATGCAAGAGACGTCGCAATTGGGAAAGCGGTTGCATAATAAGTTTGCGTTTGACCTGGTCTTGTCGGTCTGATTCTAAGGCCGGCCGGACCGTCAGCGAACCGAAGCTCAGGAATACCTAAACGGGGAATTCCAAACGTACCGCCTACAGCTCCAACTACTTCAAATGGAGGCATCCCCCCGAATCCAGGCATCCCTACACCCACAACAAATTTAGCTTTTTCCTCAAGGGTCATAGCTTGAATAACACTGTCAATCGATGCCGCATCTGTTAAGTAAGAAGTTGATGTCTGTTTGGCAGAAGTTTGAGCTTGATGAACGGTTGTTGAATTTTGACTCTGAGCGGATGCAATGTCAAAGGTGAGTCCTGAGAGAAGTAATGAAGATGTAAGAGTAAATGCTAGTAATTTTGACTTTTTCTTTTTCTTCCATTTTTTTAACATAATTCTGGTACCCCCATCAAATTAGTTTAAATCTTTCGCACTCGTAAATTAAAACGCTTTCATTAGCAGTTTAACTTAAATGAATTTTCATATTATTGATAATTTTCTGGATATTATTGCGAAAATCTTCACTATTTTGTTTTAGTTGAAAGAGACTAAGAATCGATAAAAAGAGTTTAAACGGATCTCCTTTACAGTTGAATATCCCTATATCTTATATCATGTCAAATAGTGTCTAAGAAATATGTATAATTCCTCTTGACTTTTAAATAATTGATTGAATATTCAGTCTACAACAAATTAATCTAGTAAATCACAATTTAATGCTACCTCTTGGAACTTATTGAATTATACATTACATGTTAACTTTTTGGATGTAAGGGTTTTCATTCAATAGAAGGAGTTGTTAGGCGTGAGGGGTTATTATAAAGTTCTAAGTTCATCCATGTTTACTTTAATGCTATTGTCATCTGGTTCAGGAGTACTTGCAGAAGAACAGCCACCATTACAAGTTAATACTGCGGCTGTTACTACAGATAATAGTAGAGTACAAACTGGTGCGGTTCAGGAGCAAACACCGATGTTAGTGGACCAAGCTTCCATTCCAGCAGTTATCCGGGCCATGACGCTGGACGAAAAGGTGGATTTGATTGGAGGAGCTGGAGCGGCAGTAACAGGGGCTGCTGGCGGAACGTTTCCAATTCCACGGCTTGGTATTCCAAAGCTTACCTTTGCAGATGGTCCAGCTGGGCTTCGATTTGGATCAACTGCAAATAAGTCGACAACTGGTTTCCCCATTCCCTCGGCATTATCTGCTAGTTTTAATACGGATTTAATGTACCAGGTTTCTAGTGCGATGGGAAAAGAAACCTTTGATTATGGCGTAGATGTTATATTAGGACCGGCATTGAATATTCACAGAGATCCAAGAGGTGGAAGAAACTTCGAATATTATTCAGAAGATCCATACTTAAGTGGAGAAATGGCGGCCGAATTTACAAAAGGCGTTCAGGATCAAGGTGTGGGTGTTAGCATGAAGCACTTTGCCGCTAATAATCAGGAAACAAACAGACAGTCAGTAAACGAAATCATTTCTGAACGTGCCTTAAGGGAAATTTATTTATCTGGATTCGAGAGAGTAGTAAAAGAAGCACACCCATGGACAGTGATGAGTTCCTATAATTCTATTAATGGACCTTTCTCTGCTCATAACTCTTGGCTGTTAAATGATGTATTAAGAAGTGACTGGGGCTTTAATGGCATGGTCATGACTGACTGGGGTGGATCTAAAAACAATGGTATAGCGATGTTAAACGGTGGTAATGATTTGTCCATGCCAAGTTTAAGTGTCGCTGGCAAAACGGCGGTAAAAAAAGCTATCCTAGACGGCTCAATAAAAGAGGAAACACTTGATACGGCAATTGAGAACATCCTTAACTTAGTAGTCAAATCCCCAACATTTAAAAAATTAAGTACGGTTGACAATGCGAAACTAAGCGTAAGTTCTGACCTTGCTGCTGCTAATGCAAAACTATCAAGAGAAGCTGCGCCGGAAGGAATGGTTTTATTAAAGAATGAGAATAAAGCGCTTCCTTTCGATAAAAAAGTGAAAAAGGTCGGAATTGTTGGTAACTCATATACGATGCCAAGCTGTGGTTTTGGTACTCCTGCTTCTGCGTGTACAACTGATAATGCCGCTTCAAAAATGTTCTTGATGGGAACCGGAAGCGCCTATGTAACACCAACGCATTCCGTACAACTTCCAGAAGGCCTGAAAAATGGAGGATATTTACCGGTTAACACGAACGCCAGCGGTGCTGAGGTTACTGAAAATCTTACTGCTGAAGATGCCGCATATATGGCACAGAATTCAGATATTGGTGTGATTGTGATTGCTAGAGGATCTGGAGAAGGGGCAGATGGAAATGAAACAACCTTTGAACCGTCTGCAAAAGAATCAGAACTAATCAAAAAAGTTACTGATGCATATCACACTGTTAATAAAAAGGTAGTAGTAGTCTTAAACGTTGGTGCTCCGTTTAACACCGTAAGCTGGAGAGGTTCTGTAGACTCCATTTTATTATCTTGGCAGCCTGGGATGGAAGCAGGAAACGCTTTGACAGATGTTCTGTCAGGAAAAGCTTATCCATCAGGAAAACTTCCAGAGACCTTCCCAGTTAAATTAGAGGATGCGCCAAGTTATTCGAACTTCCCAAGCTCGGACGGTAATCCAAACCTAGTAAATTATAAGGAAGACATTTACGTTGGTTACCGCTACTATTCTACTTTCCATAAACAAACAGCTTACGAGTTTGGTTACGGACTTTCCTATACAACGTTTGATTATAGCGACTTTAAATTAAATAAAGATACCTTATCAAATAAAATCAAAGTCTCGTTTAAAGTAACCAATACAGGTTCCTTTGTTGGAAAGGAAGCTCCGCAGCTTTATGTAAGTGCACCTGACGGCAAGTTAGAAAAACCAGCGATTGAGTTGAAAGCGTTCGGAAAAACCCGTGAGCTGAAGCCAGGTCAAAAAGAGACGCTCAACTTCTTTATTGATCCAAAGGATATTGCTTCATTTGATGAGTCTACTTCCTCTTGGATTGTTGAAAAAGGAACCTATAGATTCAAGATTGGGGCATCTTCTTCCGATATCAGAGGGAATCTGGATTTCAAAGTGGACAAAGATATCATTGCCGAAGTAGATAATGACAATGGACCTGATGTGCAATTAGAAACACTATCAAAATACAATCAGTAGAGTAGTAATATGGACATCCTTAAAAATAACATTTTGGAGGTAAAGGTAAATGCTTAAAAAAATGAAAAAAGGGGCCATATTGGCTACAATGGCTGCAACCATGACTTTATCTCTCAATACAAACGTTTTCGCTAAACAAATCAATACACAGCCCACATCCTATCAAACCGTGACAGAGATTGAAGATTGGGGAGCAGCAACCACGAAAGTAATTGTCAATGTTGGGAAACCGATACCAAAGGACTCTGTTACAACAGCTACCTTCAAAGTACATGTGGCCAGAAGCGATAAACGGTTAAAAACACCGTTGCTAGAGGAAGGCGACCGAACAGTTACTAAAGCATACGTAGCAGATAAAGACGGCAATCCTGCTGTCCAAACAGGTAAATATGTCGTCTTAGAAATGAAAGTTGGCCCTGATGTATCCCTAGGTTCACCTCTTAACTATGATTGGGCTACTACTGGTTTTAATGATTGGATTGATATGAAATATACCATCACACAGCAAAAGGATATTGAAACAAGTGCAGGAACGATCTCAGGATTAGTTGTCGACCAATTCGCAAGGGAAACAAGAGAACTGGTAGATGATTTTTCAACGGGAAAGGGAACCTATGACAATGTTAGTTTAACTTATGCGGACTATTCGCCAGCCACTGACAATCATAAAAACCCATTAATTATCTGGCTGCACGGCGCGGGTGAAGGCGGCACAGATCCAACGATTCCAATCTCAGCCAATAAAGCAGCAAACTTTGCTTCAAAGGATATTCAATCTTACTTTGACGGTGCCTACGTTCTGGCCCCTCAAACTCCGACTTTTTGGATGGACGGTTTAAACGGATTTGGAGATGGAACCTCCAAATATGAGAATGCTCTAATGTCTTTAATTAAGGATTATGTAGCTAATCACAAAGACGTTGATACCAGCAGAATTTACATTGGCGGTGACTCTAACGGCGGATATATGACCATGCTTATGGCGAGAGATTATACCAATTACTTTGCCGCAGCATTCCCAACATGTGAAGCCTTAAGGGATAACTTAATTACAGATGGACAAATTCAAAAAATGAAGGATCTCCCAATGTGGTTCATTGCCGCTAAAACCGATCCAGTAGTGATCACAACTCAATATGTTGAACCTACGTATAAACGCTTAGTCGAAGTTGGAGCAAAAAATGTCCATTTATCATTATTTGATAAGGTAGTTGATACCTCCGGCTTATATACCAAAGCGGATGGCACTCCATATGAATACAACGGACACTGGTCTTGGATTTATGTATACAATAATGCGCCAACAAACATGATCAACGGAAAAACAACCACCATCATGGAATGGCTGGCAGCACAAACCAACCCAAACACTAAGTAAACGGTGACAAATAAATGGTGTCAGGCACCACAAAAAGACAACAGGCCGATTTGTCC
>NZ_JBALOS010000133.1:30033-38362 GCF_036962765.1 Neobacillus drentensis | reverse complement strand
GGACAAATCGGCCTGTTGTAGTTTTTTATTAGGTTAAAAGCTGCTATTCCGAATGACCAGTTCTGTGGAGATGAATATTTTTTTGGCCGTTTTTCTACCTGCCATTCTCTCCAAAAGGGTGTCTACAGCTGTTTCACCCATGGTTTCGGTATGAACCTTAACCGTGCTTAACGAAGGAAAGACATATTTGGAGATGCTGATATCGTTGACACCGATGATGTTCACACGGTCGGGAACAGAAATTCCTTCCTCTAACAGCGCTCTTAATGCGCCTACTGCAAGTGAGTCATTCCCTGCAAAAAAGGCTGTCGGTAATTGATCACCATGCTCATGAATCGCCTTTTTCATCAAGGCGTGACCATCATCAGCTGAGAAAGAGCCTACATACATACACGCTTCATTAGGCAGCCCTTTTTCTACTAAATAGCGCTTGAACGTTAATTCCCTTGGATCTTCAATCACCGAGGTTTTATCTTTAAACACTTCTCTGCCGCCGATATACCCGATTTTCTCATGACCCTTTTTTATAAAGTGATCAATTACTTTTTTTGTAGCTCTTTCAAAGTCAATAACAATCGAATCAAACCGATCTTCGTCTGGAGAGGTGTCCACAAAGACAAGATTTTTTGTAATTTTGACGAGGTCACTCACTTGCTTCTTGCTAAACTTCCCAATCGCAATAAGCCCTTGAATATCGTCTTCCTTCAAATCCTCATAGTTGTCTTGGAAATACTTATCGACCTGAATCCCATGCTGCCGGCATTGGTTTTCAACACCCAGACGAATCGACATGTAATATAAATCTTCCAGTTCTTCTTTTTCTGTATACCATTGCAAAAGGGCAATCTTCCCCGACTCCTGCTTACGGGCTGGTTTCTTTTTATATGATAGCTCCTCTGCCACTTCGAAAATTCTTTTCTTGGTTTCATCGCTGACAGAAAGAGTCGTATCATAATTTAAAACCCGGGATACAGTAGCAATTGATACCCCGGCAATTTGTGCAATATCTTTGATGGTAGCCATGAATCAGTCTCCTAATGTATTAGCAAAAAAACGGTACACTGTTTTTGAATAGTATACTTCCTCTGGATTCAAAATGACAGATGTAAACTCTGGTTGGTGGATGGCATCAGGAAATCCTTGCGTTTCTAAACAAACACCCAAATAGTTTTCTGCTCTGACCCCAGCGATGGAATAAGGACCTTCTAAATAATTCCCAGTATAAAGGACGACACACGGCTGATCCGTCGTGACAAGTAGCGATCGTCCGCTTTCTTCATCACTCAGAATAATCGTATTTTCTCCTACTTGGGTAAAAACAAGCGGATGGTCGTAACCATTACCAACAAGCACATTTTGAGGATACGACGAATTCAACCCCGAACTCAATCTTCTGCCATGGTTAAAATCAAAGGGAGTATTTTTAGAATCAATCAACTTACCGGTAGGGATAAGATCGTCTCTCAACTCTAAAAATCGATCACTATCTAATTTAAGAATGTGCTCCGAACAATCTCTTTTTATATTCCCACTTAAGTTAAAATACGAGTGATTCGTTAAGTTGACTAATGTTTTTTGATCCGTTTCACTTTTATAACTAATATCGAGTTCATTTTTATTATTTAGAATGTACGTAACCGTGGTGTCTAGATTACCTGGATAGCCTTCTTCTCCGTCTGGACTATGGTAAAAAAACTTCAACCCGACAGCATTTTCTTCCTCGATGATTTCAGTTTTCCAAATTACAGAGTTAAAACCCATCTTGCCTCCGTGCAGATGATTGGGATAGTTATTGTCAGCAAGTTGATATTCTTTCCCGTCCAATTCAAAACTTGCACCGCCAATTCTTCCAGCTACCCGTCCACAAACTGCTCCGAAATACGGTGACCATTCTGTGTAATCTTCGAAGTTATCAAAACCAAGAACAACATTTTCAAAGTTTCCACGGCGGTCAGGGACGATGATTTTCGTAATAACACAACCAAAATTCAGACAAGAGACCTCCATGCCATAATCGTTGACTAAGGTATATTCTGTAACGGACTCTCCCTCGTAACTGCCGAATATTCTATCTAATATTTTCATCGATATCACTCCATATTTTTACAAAGAATTGATAAAACGCTGGAACCCCGCTTGCCCTGCCTCGTCCCGCTTGAACACTCCTGCATCTTCCAAGACCCTTGAAAATTTCTTACCCACTTCTTCTCTTACTAGACCTTCCACATTCACTTCGTTAGCGATATCTTGATAGCAGGCTTTTAACGATTCTGCCCAGTCTAAATGGTAGTCTGCTACATCTGATGGTTTACCGAGGACGTACTTCTCCACTTCGCCAAGTTCATCTTTTAACCGTGCCGGTAAAACAGCCAGCCCCATTACTTCAATTAGACCGATATTTTCCTTTTTGATATGATGTACGTCTGCATGAGGGTGAAAAATCCCCAGCGGATGTTCATCACTTGTTCTGTTGTTACGCAGGACTAAGTCCAGTTCAAATACATCCTCATTTTTCCGTGCAATTGGCGTAACGGTATTATGCGGTGTATCTCCCGTTCTTGCCAAAATGCCAAGAGTTTCATCACTGTAGTTCTTCCATTGGTCAAAAATATGTGAACCAGCTTCAACGAGCGCGCTCACTTGCTTAGAACGGAGGCGAATAACGGACATTGGCCATTTCACAACAGAACACTCCACATTTGGATAACCAGCCATTTTAAATGTCCAGTCATCGTCAGCCTTCGCCATCGCAAATTGATAATATCCGCCTTGATAGTGATCATGCGATAAAATCGAACCACCGACAATTGGCAGGTCCGCATTGGAGCCCACAAAATAATGCGGGAATTTCTCAACAAAGCTTAACAGCCGTAAAAATGACGTGGCACTAACGACCATATCGGTATGTTTTTCTGAGAGGACAATACAATGCTCATTGTAATACACATACGGTGAATACTGGAGGTACCATGGCTGTTCTACCAGATTAACGCGAATCATTCGGTGATTGGAGCGGGCAGGATGGCCGATTCTGCCTGCATATCCTTCGTTTTCAACACAAAGCAAGCATTTCGGATAATTCGTTTTCTGCACCGACCGCTCGAGCGCAATACTCCTAGGATCCTTTTCAGGTTTTGATAGATTAATCGTAATGTCTAGTTCACCATATTCTGTGGCGGTTTTATACTCGATATTCTTCCGAATCCGCTTCATTTGAATATAATTGCTATTTTTACTTAACTCATAAAAATACTCGGTTGCTGCTTTTGGATCCTGGTTATATTTATCATAAAATAGCTGATTAACAGTCGATGGACGCGCGATAAAACAGTTCATCATTTTACTTAAAAAAATCTCTTTCTCATCAAATAATTCTTCAATTATCCCTTGATTGCAGGCATAGTCCACGATTAAATCGAGTAAATCAGGGATTTCCATATAACTGCTCTCAGCTAATTCCACTTCCTTAAACTCGGTTAAATGGAGCAGTGACAGAATTTGATTGCGTGCATACATTTCATCTTCCTGCTCCATTAATTGAGTGGCAATTGCTCGATTAATTAATTGTTGTATTAGTTGATAAATCATTATGATCCCCTCTATTTCTGATATCCATTAGGGTGCTGCTGATGCCAGTTCCAGGCATTGCTTATAATTTGATGAATCGAAGTTCTCGTTGGATTCCATCCCAATACCTTTTTTGCTTTTTCCGAAGAAGCAATTAAGGTACTCGGGTCTCCCGATCGACGTTCACCGATTTTCACCGGGATATCAATTCCTGTCACTTCTTTAGCTGTCTCAACAATTTCTTTTACCGAGAACCCTTGACTTGAGCCTAAATTGAAAATATTACTCTCCCCGCCATTTTGTAAATAACGTAATGCTAATAGATGGGCATCAATTAAATCTTCAACATGGATATAATCTCGAACACAGGTCCCGTCCTCTGTATCATAATCTTCCCCAAATATTGTTACGGCCGTTCTTTTCCCTAATGCCGCTTCGAGGACAACAGGGATTAGGTGTGTTTCAGGATCATGGTCCTCTCCGATTTGTCCGTCACTTCTTGCTGAAGCAACATTAAAATAGCGAAGTGATACATAGCTGAGATCAAAAGCCTTTTCACACCAGGCCATCATTTTCTCCATTGCCAGCTTGGTTTCACCATAGGTATTTGTTGGAATGGTTGCTGCATCTTCTGTAATAGGTACAACTTTCTGTTCTCCATAGACGGCTGCTGTGGAAGAAAAAACGATATGCTTGACGGCAAATTCTTTCATCATTTCAAGAGCGATTTGTGTTCCGTATACGTTGTTATCGAAGTATTTTAATGGTTCAACCATCGATTCCCCGACAAGGGAATTGGCGGCAAAATGCAAAATCGCGTCAATGTTTTCTTTTTCAAAAACCGAACGCATAAACTCACGGCTGCGGATATCACCTTTATAAAAGGCGGCCTTTGGATGAACCGCATCCTCATGGCCTGTTTGCAAATTATCAATGACAACTACCGAAAAGCCCTGATCAATCAACTGATAAACAGCGTGCGAACCGACATACCCCGCGCCGCCTAATACAAGGATACTCATTATATCGCTTCCTCCATTTGAATTTCTTTTGCGCCGTCGCCGATACTTGCTACGTAAAATTCTGCCTCGTAGCCAATTTTCTCTAGGTAAGTTTCACCAACATTGGCAATAAAGTTTTCAACCTCTTCATTTGCTACAATTGCAATCGCACATCCGCCGAATCCTGCACCTGTCATGCGCGCGCCAAGAACTCCCGGCTGTTTCCATGCAGCTTCTACTAACCTATCAAGCTCAATACCAGTAACCTCATAATCATCTCGTAATGAAATGTGTGATTGATTAATCAATTGTCCGAACGCCACTAGATTCCCTAACTTTAGCTCTTCTAGGGCTTTAATGGTTCTCATGTTTTCATAAACAGCGTGCTTTGCCCGTTTGCGAACTGTTTCATTGGTGATCAGGTACTGATTTTCATCGAATTCCACTTCAGATAACTGACCAAGAGCCTCAATCGGCAGCTTTTGTTGAAGTTGCGCCAATGCCTCTTCGCATTCTCCTCGTCTTTCGTTGTATTTCGAATCAGCTAATTCCCTGCGTTTGTTCGTATTCATAATTAAAATTTTGTAGTCTTCAAGATGAATTGGTGCATACTCATATTTAAGAGTCTGACAATCTAGCAGGATTCCTGCATCTTTCATACCCATGCCAATCGCAAACTGATCCATGATGCCGCTGTTCACACCAATAAATTCATTCTCTACTTTTTTGCCAATCTTGATGAGTTCCAATCGAGGAATGTCTAATTGGAAGAGGCCATTTACAAGCACTCCCGTTAAAAGCTCAATAGACGCTGATGAAGAAAGACCTGCACCATTTGGAATATTGCCTTGAATGACACAATCAAATCCGAAGGGAATTTCATAGCCCGCATCAATAATGTAACGAATCATTCCTTTCGGATAGTTGGCCCAATTGTGTTCTTTCTTATAATCTAGTTCGTTGAGGTTAAATTCGATGATTCCTTTTTCAGGGAAGTTGGTTGAGTACAAACGA
Source organism: Neobacillus drentensis (assembly GCF_036962765.1). Classification (GTDB taxonomy): domain Bacteria; phylum Bacillota; class Bacilli; order Bacillales; family Cytobacillaceae; genus Neobacillus; species Neobacillus drentensis_C. Next base: position 32,780 of record NZ_JBALOS010000133.1, on the reverse strand, counting down.
AAGACTTTATCTTCCCGCCTTCTTGCTACCGCATAGGTACCATACGTAATCGCACATGGAAAAACGTGACCGCCATTGTAATCGGTATGCTCGCCGATTAAATTAATCCTTCCAGGAGCGAAAAAGGCTTGCCTTGGTAAAACCTGAAACATATCTAAGAATACTTGATTAAGTGTGGTAACGTTCATTTCAAATTCCTCCAGAAGTATCGTGTCTTGTATGTTAACTACTTTAAATTTTACTACCCTTAGTAAAAACTTTCAATATTTTTACTAAAATTTTAAGTAAAAAATATAAAAATAGCGCATGAAATAATTCATGCGCCATTTCTGTTTTAATATTTTAATAATCACTTACCCATTATTTCTCTAATTGTTTCAAATAATATACTTGTGACTGGAAGTCGCCCCCACGCTCGGCGCTTCCGCCATTAACACCATTAAACTCAGTTGGAAGCGTCAGTCCCACGTTCATGAGTTCATCACCAAAATACATTCGCTCGCTGCCAGCCACTTTATATGCTTTTGTTTCATCTAAGCCACTGAGACGAAGGGTTTGCTGTTTTTTTGGATTAGGTGTTGCCAAAACTTTATACCAGCCAATCAATGCTTCCGATTGGTCCTGACTCACGACCATCCATGCCGTTTCATTATTTGCAAACGGACTCATCAGGCGATAAAAGTGACCATCCCGTATCAACGCACGATGCTCTTTATAAAATGCGACCTGCTCTTTAATATCAGCACGTTCTTCTTCGGTTAATTTCACTGGGTCTAATTCATAGCCAAAGGTTCCAAAATACGCCGCGTTCGCCCTTGTTTGTAATGGCGTTGACCGTAATGTTTGGTGATTTGGAACTGCTGATACATGAGAGCCCATGCTATAGAGCGGATACGCAAAGGATGTGCCATATTGAATTTTCAGCCGTTCTATCGCATCTGTATCATCACTCGTCCAAGCTTGTGGTGCATAATACAACATCCCTGGGTCGAATCGGCCTCCCCCGCCCGCACAAGATTCAAACAACACATGCGGGAATTCCCTCGTTAACCGATCATAGAGATCATAGACACCTAAAATATACCGATGGAAAAACTCGCCTTGCTGATGGACGGCAAGTTTTGGCGAGAAGGCTTCGGTCATGTTCCGATTCATATCCCATTTAATATAAGCAAGGTTTGTTTTTCTAATAATACCGGCCATTTTTTCATAAAGATAATCCACAATTTCTTGTCTGGAAAAGTCAAGAACCAGCTGATTTCGTCCCAATGTATAGGGTTGACCTGGAATACCAACTGCCCAATCTGGATGCTCGCTAAATAATTCACTGTTTGGACTAATCATTTCGGGCTCAAACCAGAGTCCAAATTTCATTCCAGTTGCTGCAATTTTCTCTGCTAAACTTTCTAAACCATTGGGAAGCTTAGCTAAGTCGACATGCCAATCTCCCAGCGAGGAAGTATCGTCATTCCGTTTTCCAAACCAGCCATCATCAAGGACAAACAGTTCGATTCCTAATTCACTGGCGGATTTAGCAATATTCACAAGTTTTTCTTCATTAAAATCAAAGTAGGTTGCTTCCCAGTTGTTAATCAATATTGGGCGTACAGCCTGCTTCCATTGTTCTTGCATCAGATGCTCGCGGTAAAGAGCATGAAAAGCCTGACTCATCCCGTTTAAACCTTGATTGGAATATACCATCACGACCTCTGGGGTTTGAAATGAAGCTTGCTGCTTTAAATTCCACTTAAAGCCGAACGGATGAATCCCAACAGTAAGTCTCGCAGTATCGTAATGATCGACTTCTACTTGCATCAAAAAATTACTGCTATAGATAAAATTAAAGCCATATACTTCACCTGCATGTTCTGTCGCCTCAGGCCGTTTTAGTGCCAAGAATGGATTATGATGATGCGAGCTGGCACCACGCAGACTGAAAATAGACTGAATGCCTGTTTCAAGTCTTCTCTCCTTTACATGACGCTCCCGTGACCACGCACCAGCTAAATGGGTAAATACAAAATCCTTATCCGGCAGGTCAAGCGATGCGCCCATTAATCGCTCAATCACCAATTCCTCTGACCCCTTATTAATAAGGGAGGCACTTCTTGTTATGACGGGTTTGTCACGGAAAATCGTATAATTTAATATCAATTCCGCCTGCAGGAACTCATCTTTTAAGATGATTTGCAGTGTACTAGCTTCATGATTTTCTTTTGTATAGGTGGCTGGCAGACCGTCAAGATTCGGCTTTCCGTCATGCAATTGATACGATTCATATGTGAAATTTGGAACATGGTTAGCTGTAGTTTTACTAACACTGATTGCTGGTTCACGAAAATCAGAATTTCCGTATGCAGGGTATTCTTGACGTAAGGTTTCTAAACCAAAGGCGGGATCGTCCCCATATACGTGCGTAGTTGCCCCAGTTGGCACATCATACGCTTGCAAATGGGAAAAATCTTCTCGCTGTCGCAATGCCTTACCGTAATAAAGATGACCTAATTGTCCATTTTTCATCACGTGAAAAATATAACTTACTTTGCCATTTGTTAAATGAAACTGCCTGTCCTCTTGATTCACATGAATTAACATAACATTCTCCTTCACAAAATTGGTTTGTTTTAGACATATTCTTTTTACTTATAGTCTCTATTAAACTTGGCTGTTGATTTCCGCTCCAGGCATTTCGCTTTCCGCGGGCGGTCCGGTGACCCTCCTCGGCGCTTAGCGCCTGCGGGGTCTCC
>NZ_JBALOS010000133.1:0-30002 GCF_036962765.1 Neobacillus drentensis | reverse complement strand
AGGAGTCTTCGTGCCTTCCGCTACAATCAACTTGGCAATAAAATTTTTACAAAGCTTACTTATAAGGAAAGAGCCTGGCAATATCAGGCTCTTTTCTTTATTTGATCCATTTCATAATTAAATTCTATTGATCACAAACTCAAATTCCATGTCTTGATTAGCATGAATAAGATGTTCTTCATGCACTGGAGCACCCCAGCTGTCGTCTCCGCCAACGCCAATCTGCTTACCTGCGACCGTCACAACCGTGTAATGGACATTCGGAAGCTCAAAATGATGTTGAGCATTCTCAAGTTCAAAAGCAGTATATGGGGAAAAATTGCACTCTAGTGGTTCAGCAACTGTTGATATTTTTATTCCCTGTCCTTGCTTATTCGTCACACTAACTCGACGTACTCCTGTTCGGTTGCCCGACTCTTGTGGCATCACATATCCGGACACATTATCAGACACTTGGTTTTTAAAGATACCCAGTCTTGCACCCATTGCACGATCCGAGTAATTTTCTTCTGGCCCCATCGCATACCATTCTAATTGATCATAATCGGCAGGTACCTTAAAGGAGACCGCGAAAATCGGCAGTTGCGGAAGATTTTCTGCTCCATGATAAACCGATTTCACTCGAACACTGCCATCAGGAAGAACCGTATAACCTACTTTTACCACTACTTCTTCACTAATAGCTAGTTTATAAGTAAACATGACAGATACCTGACCTTTGGCTTCTTCGACCTCTATCCCCACGCATTTGCGTGTAAGACTAGCTGCGTACCAAAGACCCGAATGAAAACCTTGCGAATAACCGCGATCATTATCTGTTGTAGCCCGCCAGAATAACGGTGCCGGTGGCAGGGCAATCATCTCTTTCCCCGCATAGTTTAGTGAAACAAGGCTGCCGGCCTGCTTTGAGAAGATGATTGTAAAGTCGCGGCCGTGGACGCCAATATTGACATCCCCAGTCACAACCCGTAATTCTCCGTTTACCTGAACCGGTTCCTCAGATGACTCCACCTGAAACACAAATTGTCCAAACGCGATCTCATAGCCTGCGTCCGCCCAGAGATTACTTTCCTTCAGCTTAAAAGTGGTTTGAATACAATATTCGCCAGATGTACTCGTGTTTTCAGCTGGCAAGATAAATTCAACGCGCCCTTCACTCTGAGGTGCCACATTTACTTCGAGCTGATCCCGATACAGTTCCTTCCCTTCAAGGTAGAGAATGTATTCCAAATCATAATCGGACGTATCGGCGAAAAGACTTTCATTCTGAATGGTTACCCCGGAACGGTCCGGTACCAGCTTTAGGTTTTGATACAAATACTTTACTTCCTGCATCTTTGGCGATACTTCTCGATTGGCGTACACAATGCCATTCGTACAGAAGCCGTAATCGGAAGGCCGGTCATCAAAATCGCCGCCGTATGCCAAAAATTCTTTTCCATAACGGTCCTTTTTGATAATGGATTGATCAATATAATCCCAAATAAAGCCACCTTGATACATTGGATATTTCTGCTCTAAATCAGTATATTTGTACATTCCGCCAAGTGAATTTCCCATCGCATGCATATATTCGCAGCTAATGTATGGCTTTGACGGGTTATCGTTCAAATAATTCTCAATGTCAGCTGGCTTCGCATACATGCGGCTTTCCATGTCACTAGTATCATTGTACTCACGTGCATGGAAAACACCTTCATAATGTACCAGTCGGCTCGGGTCCACTCTCTTAAAATACTTAGAAACGTTTAGAATGACCTCACCCGCATACGATTCATTGCCACACGACCAAATGAGGATGGACGGGTGATTCTTATCTCGTTCGTACATGGATACCGCCCTGTCCATGACAATGTTCTCCCATTCAGGCTTATTCCCGGGGATGTTCCAGGATGGCTCGACTGCCCCCATCTTCTGCCATGATCCGTGCGTTTCCAAGTTCATCTCATCAATAACATAGACACCATACTCGTCACATAATTCGTACCAATAACTTTGATTTGGATAATGAGACGTCCGGACAGCATTGATGTTATTTTGTTTCAGCGTTTTAATGTCCCAGAGCATGTCTTCCTTCGTAATCGCCCGACCCGTCCGGCAATTAAATTCATGGCGATTGACACCCTTAAATACAATCCGTTTACCATTCAGGCACATGATTTTATCAGCCATTTCAAATCTTCTGAAGCCAACCTTTTGCGGAATGACCTCAACCAACTTACCTAACTCGTTATATACTTGTATATATAACTTATACAAATAAGGATTTTCTGCGCTCCATAGTTCCGGTTGATCAACCGCCATCGAAACCGTCCATTTCCCATCAATGAAATCACCATTTTGCGTTACCACTATCTGACCCTCGGTATCATACAATTCAGCCACTATTTTTGATGGTAAAGCCACGTCAGATAGAAGTTTTAGGTCTGCTCGAAGCGTCCCTTTCGTAAAAGAAGAATCCAACTCTGCACGGATATCGGCGTCATAGACGTGAATTTCCGGTACAGTATAGAGATAAACATCGCGAAAAACACCTGAAAAACGCCAGAAATCTTGATCCTCCAGCCAACTTCCTGTGCTTCGCTGGTAGACCTCTACTGCCAGTTTATTTTCACCCTTCGTAAGAAAAGGGGTGAGTTCAAACTCTGCTGGAGTGAAAGAATCCTCACTGTAGCCGACAAACTCCCCGTTAACCCACACATAAAAGGCTGATTCTACCCCTTGAAATGAAATATACACAGGCTTATTTTCCATATTTTGAGGAACAGTAAACATCTTCACATAGCTGCCCACCGGATTATGATCGAGTGGAATTTCTGGAGGACGGATCTCGTTAAGGCCGTCCCATGGGTACATGGTATTCACATATTGTGGTTTTCCGTAGCCCTGAAGCTGGATGTGTCCTGGTACAGTGATGTCCCCCCAGCCAGAACAATTAAAATCCCCGCGGTAAAAATACTCCGGACGATTATCGGGATTGACGCTGTAGTTAAATTTCCAGTTTCCGTTTAAATTATGGCGCATTGCCATTGGACCTGCCGTTTTTGCCTGTTCCAGTGTTTCGTAATATTGGTGATCTGAATGCGCTTGTAGTCGATTTACGGCAAACACATTCACATCGGTAAGCCAATCTATTTTTGGAATTGTTGTCATCATGATCACTCTTTCTAATTGCATTTTTCCAAAATGGTAAATTTTATTTATTTCACCTTCCTACTATTTAACAGATCCCATCATGCCAGCGACGAAATGCTTTTGCATAATGAAGAAGATTAGGGCTGCAGGCAGAGTTGCAATCACAATCGCTGTCATAATCATTCCAAAATCAGGTGAGTAGCTTGAACCAAGGTTAGAGATTAACAACGGAATTGTTTGATTTTCCGGCGACTGCAACACTACTAACGGCCATAAATAACTGTTCCAACTAGCCATGAAGGTAATGATCGCTGCTGCAGCGTAAGTCGTCTTCATTGTAGGAACATAGATCCTGAAGAAACATCCCAATTCTGATAGACCATCAATTCTTCCCGCTTCAAGAATTTCCTTCGGAAACATCTTGGTGCTTTGTCTAAAGAAAAAGATAAGGTAGGCGGTAGTAACCGTCGGTAAGATGACAGCTGCAATTGTATCAATACCAATCATCGGTAAGTTTTGTGAAATGGTGGCAAACATTCTAAAGAGCGGTACCATCAAAGCAGCAAAAGGAATCATCATTGAAACTAGCAAAATATTAAATACAAAATCCTTCGATTTACTTTTATAAATTTCAAATCCATATCCAGCCAAGGAGGCAATCAGCATGGCAAGGATGGTTGTTAGAACTGAGATTTTTGTTGAATTTATTAATGCAGGTACAAGATCAACTGTGTCCAGGAGATTGTGAAGGTTTTGCATAAAATGACTGCCAGGCAGCATCCTTCCTTGCGTTACATCGACAGACTTATTTGTCGAACTTACAATCATCCATAGAAATGGAAACATAGAGACAATCGCTGCGATGATTAGGACCGTATAACTGAATGTGTTTTTTAGCTTATTCATTTTTATCACCTGCCACTTTAAACTGAATAATGGAGAAGATGACGATCATAATTACAATCGCATAAGAGACCGTAGCTGCATATCCAAAGTCAGGAGTATACTTGAACGATAAGTTGTAGATGTACTGAGAAATCGTCATGGTCGCATTACCCGGTCCACCCTTGGTAATATTCATGACCTCGTCAAATAACTGAAGCGTACCGATTGTTGAAGTGATGGATGTAAATAGGATAATTGGCTTCAACATTGGGATGGTTATTTTGAAAAATTGTTGAACTGCCGAAGCACCATCTATTCTTGCCGCTTCATAGATCGATTCATCAACGTTTTGAAGAGCGGATAAATAGAATATCATGTTATAGCCAGTCCAACGCCAAGTGATAGCCACAATAATGGCAATTTTGGCCCAAAAGGGATCCGTGAGCCATTGGATGGGTTCCGAAATTAGTGAAACTTTCATTAACATGATATTAATTATGCCATCTTGACCAAACAAATATTTGAAAATGACGGAATAGGCAACAAGTGAGGTTACACATGGTAAGAAGATCGCTGTTCGAAAAAAGCCCTTGAACTTCAACGTTTTATTATTTAGTAAAACGGAAAGAAATAAAGCAAGTAAAATCATAACTGGTACTTGAATAATCAGATAGATGACTGTATTTTTTACCGTTGTAAGGAACGTTGGGTCCTTAAATAAACGAGTATAATTATCGATACCTGTAAATGTTAAATTAGCACCTACACCAGATTGAAAAGACAAAATAAGAGCCTGAACCATTGGGTAGAAGTAAAACAAAAAGATCATTACGGCAGCGATAATCACAAAGGACCAGCCGATGACATTATTTTTCAACCGAATCTTCCGACCTGAGTTTGCTTTTGGAAGGGTTTGAGTGTGGTTATCTTTCACTGTTATCAATTTTAGTCAACTCCTTACGTTGTAATTTCAAAAAAAGAAAAGAGCCTCAGGAAATCGCCTGACACATCAGATAGCTCCAATTACTGAATGGTAGAAGCCGGCGAATTCCTAAGGCAAAATCTCTTTACAAAGATGTGTTACTTGCTACTAGATGTATTATTTAATTTGTTCTTCCGCTTGTTTTTGAGCATCTTCTAATACTTTATCTAGATCTTTACCTTTAAGGTAATCTTGCATTCCCACTGCTAAAATGTCCTCAATTGCATATGTGTGCATACCATAGTTTACTTGAGGGATTTTCTCTGTCCAAGCAGCAAAGTCAGCAACGACTTTTTGACCTCCGAAGAAATCATCGGCAGCCTTGTAGGCTTCCCCTTCAGCAGCTGGTTTGTAAGTACCAATAGCTCCCATTTCCTTATTCAAGGTCTGATAAAAATCAGCATTAGAACCAAAAGTTTTTGCTAAGAAATCAGCAGCCTTTTCTTTACCTGGAACGTTAAGCACGTACCAAGAGCTTCCTCCTAAGTTAGAAGCGTTTACAGAACCAGAAATTCCAGCTTGTTTCGGCATTGGAACAACTGCCCATTTACCTGCTTGTGATGCCTCAGCCTTAATAGATGGGGTAATCCAGTTACCAGTAGGAACAGTTGCAACATCGCCGCTGTTAAAGCCTGCTACGAATTGACCCCAGTCAGAGACAGGTTTTACTAAATCTGCATCTAAAATTGCTTTATATGTTTGGAATGCTTCCTTTAAAGAAGCGTTGCCTGCTAAGTCAGGTGTAACCCCGTCATTCTTTAAGTACCATGAACCGCTAGTTTGAATCATCATACGAATAAGACCTAGATCTTTTGGATCCTGTGTAAGCATTGCTTTACCAGTTGCTTCTTTTACCTTTTTACCTACTTCAATGTACTTGTTCCAGTCCATTGCTTGTAAATCTTCAACTTTGTATCCCGCTTTTTCCAAATAGTCAGTTCTAACGTATAGTCCCGTTACACCTGTATCAAATGGTAAACCGTAGTTTTTGCCATCCAAGCTGGTAGGAGCAATTTTATACTGTGCAAAATCATCGGCTTTAAAAGAACCAGTTAGCTCATGGAACATATCTGGATACGCTTTAAGGAAGCTTTGCGCACGATAATCTTCAATTAAAACAATATTCGGAAGTCCTTTTGTAGTTCCAGAACTTAAGCTCGTATTTAGCTTTTGAATAATGTCATCTTGAGCATGTTCAATTACTTTAATGTTTACATCTGCGTTTTCTGATTTATAAGCTTCTTTTGCTAGATTCATTGCTTTAATGTTGAAATTTGGGTCCCATGCCCATACTGTTACTTCTTTTGTATCTTTGCCACTGTCGGAAGCATCTTTATCTTTAGTTCCCGAAGAACAGGCAGTTAGCATCAATATACTAACTAAAAAGAGTGCTAGTACTTTTTTCATTGATATTCCCCCAACATTCTATTTTTGTAAGCGTTATCTAACTTACATATATAATGTTATCACCTGTTTGAACGTAAACGTTAGGACGATATTTTTAATGGTTGGTAATATTTTTATAACATGAACACGCTTCCATTTTATTTATTTGGATTATTTTTAGATTTTATGACTATTTTTATATAGTCGTAATTGGCATTGTAATCCGTACCTTTGTCCCTTCGCCTAACTCGCTGGATATCGTCACCCCATATTGTTCCCCGTAAATAAGCTGGATACGCTCATGAACATTACGCACACCAATCCCAGAAAACATCTGTTGCTTCCGCTTTGTATTAGGGAGATTATTTTCAGAAGAGACTTCCATTCCATCTCCATTATCAACCACTTCACAAATTAACGTATCCTCCTCCTGCCAGACAAGCACATTTATATACCCACCAGTCTTCAGATTGAAGCCATGAAAGAATGAATTTTCCATAAAAGGCTGTAGTATTAGCTTTGGTACGTGATATTCCAAACAATCTGGCGCAATAAAATAGTTAACGTTAATCCGATTACCGTACCGTTTCTGATTAATGAGAACGTAGTTTTTTAAATTATCAACTTCTTGGGCAATAGTATTCGTCTCATTGACATTGCCAATTGTATTCTGAAGCAAGGAGATCAACGCACTAATCGTTGCTTCCGTTTCTTCTTTTCCACCTTGCATCACCATGAATTTTATCGAGGTCAGTGTGTTATACAGAAAATGTGGATTGATTTGCTGCTGCAAAGCAGACAATTCCGCATTGCGCTTTTGCTTTTGTGACTCTACCAGCTGTTTAACATACAGATGTAACTCATCGAGCATGGAGTTAAAGGCATTGCCAATTTTCATCGTTTCATATGTGCCAGTTGCAGAAACATATTGGTGGAATTCATGTTTGGACGCATCCTCTATCTGCTTAACCAGACTTGATAACGAATTTGTCAATCTCCTCGTCGCGAGCAAGACAATGATTAGCGCCACAAAGACGATCCCCATGGAGATGAGCACAATATCTTTCTTATCAATTAGGTCTCCGACCGCCTTTTGCTTGTCGATTATATTAAATAAGTACATGTCAAAAGATGGAAGATATTCCATCGAGATAATCTGATCCTTCCCCATAAAGTTATCAATTATATAGTGGTCTGGACTCTTTTCAATTTTCCCTGCGTAGCTAAGCAGGCCCTTTGGTTTTTGCCCAATGAGCTTGGACTGATTGCTAGAAACAATGACCCCCTGCTTGTCTACGACAAACACATTATTACCAGTGCCTGTATAGCTTGTGAAGAACTTTCTAATTTCATTTTCATCAAACGCAAAAAACATAGATCCATAAACAGTCCCATTGATCCGTTCCATTAGCACTTTTGAGGCGACAATGAACCATTTATTCGTTCCATCATTTCGCTTGTCCAATTGGTATACCAGTTTCTTGGGTGCCTTAAACGTATTACTAGTAAGGGTACTTGTCCTTAACTCTTCATCCGTTATTGGCCAGTAGGTACGGTCCGTCGCAAAGCTGAATCCGTTTCTGCCCATGATTAGAATGCTTTCCTCATATGCATCTAAATTGGTTTCGATCCTCTTCATCTGTTGGCCCGTATTATAATAAGCACTAAATTTCTCTTTATTGCTGTACTGTTCCTTCGTAAGAATTTTTTTTATCGTACTGCTTTGAAGGAGATTGTTTGATGCAAGGACGACAGAATAGTTAAAGGACTCGAAGCTTTCCTTTACCTGACTCATTACTCTAGAATTCGTAATACTAAACTTTTTAATAAAAAATTGCTCGGACATCCGAATCGTTGTCCAAGTAATAGTAATCGAAACTGTGATAATCATCATAACCGTAATGAAAAACATAACGATAAACAATCCGTTATGTTTAAAACGTTCGGGAATAAATCTCATAATTCACCATCTCTTATCTTAGTCTTTGCTTTCTTTTGTATTGGCTTGGAGACAATCCCTTTATTTTCTTAAAAACTTTACAGAAATAACTGTGGTCTGAATAACCTACCATTCCACTAATTTCGGAAATAGATTCCGTTCCTTGCAAAAGTAGCTTCGTCGCTTCTTCAATTCGGACTCTATTTAGATATTCGATAAATCCTTCCTTATTATGTGTTGAAAAATAGCTTGAAAGGTAGGAAGGATTAAAATGAAAATGCTTTGCCACCCCAGTAAGCGTAAGAGGCTCGGCATAACGTTCTCCAATATATTCCATCAGATTTTTCATATTTACATCTTCAGGCTCGTCTTGCACCGAAAATATGCATCTTTTCACTTCTTCAATAAAGCGATTCATTAGTTCAACTGTAGCCTTGGCTGAAGGCGCTTCATCAATCGACCTAAAGTATGAATACTTAGCATTTTCCAAATCTGTTACATCATATTTCATATTACTTAGAAGAATCGTTATATTAAAAATAATGTTGCCAAAAAAAGCTTTATATTCAAAGACATCCATCGTATACCATGTGGACAACGCTGTAACATGGTCTTGTAAATATAGAAAAGCTGAATCAAAATGTTTGCGCTTTAATTCTTCTGTAAACCAATCCAAATTAAAGTTTTCAGGTTTGGGTGGCAGATCAGGGAGATCCTGTTTCATAAAGAATGATTGTTCGGGAAAATAAAAGCGATAGTCTAATAATTTTATAAGGCCATCTTTGTAAATGTTCCCAAGTAGCGAGAGGTCTGCAAACTCCTCCGTCAAAGCAAGACTAACTCCCGGAATAGACTGTGAAAGTTGGCCTGCCAATTCAATAACCTCCGGAAGATTCTTCATATTAATTAAGTATCCGATGATATTCTCATCAACGTTTAAGGGCTCGTGAACGGCTTGGCCTAGTCTGTTCTGAAATGCCTCTGCCATTTTCTCTTTTATACTCGTTTGAAATTCGGCGCTATTTCTAGTTTGACGGTTCCTTAAATCCACCCCAATTAAACAATAATGGCTAAACGGAAACGCCTGAGCAACTACGTCTGGATCATAATCTACTTCATATCCTGAAATGAGTTTATCGATAATCTGTCCGATTGGGAGATTCCCAGTTACTCTATGATCCATTTTCTGATAGGCAGGAATTCGGCTTGCTGCCGTTTTCAGCGCCTTTAAGAGACCATCCGCGTTGAGCTTCGGCTTTAAAATATAATCAACAACACCACTTTGGAAGGTGGAACGTACATAATCAAATTCTCCAAAACTACTTAAAATAATTATTTCAGTTTGAGGATATCTTTCCTTCACGATTCTCGTTAATTCATCCCCGTCCATGATCGGCATCACGATATCTGTAATGATGATGTGTGGTTTAGTCGCTTCGATTAACTCAAGGGCTTCTTGGCCGTTCGAAGCCTCGCCCACAATCATAAACCCTTCATGCTCCCAATTGATATAATGTTTAATCCCTTGTCTGATTAACATTTCATCGTCTACAATAAGTGTTCGGCATAGTTCCCTGACTGTCAACGCGATCCCTCCAGAAGATGATCTGTACAATTAGAAATTTCAATACTTTTATTATACTATACCAATATTGACTATCCTTTCATAAAAATTGTACCAATTAGTTGCACAACCTCGGAATACAAAAAGGGCCCTACCCAAAAAATGGATAGATCCCTGATGTAATTCCACCTACATACGATTCATTTCTGCACAACCAAATCAGAATGAAAATAGTGCATTGATTATTCTACCAGAATAGTTCCTTGTACCCTTTTAGTCTCGCAAGACCTTCAACAAAATAGTAATCCCCATATATCAGTGGGTTATCTGTATATTTCCCTTCAGGAAAATGACTTGTACCATGCAGGATTAATCCCTCTTCCAAGCCGTTCCAATCTCCATAATTTTTGTATAATGATTCGAGGATCTTCTCCCCTGCTTTTTGATAAACAGGCGATTCCATGGCTGTCACTTTATCTGCTAATAATAGGAGACCGCATGCTGCAATCGCACCTGCAGAAGAATCCTTTGGAGAATCGATTTCAGGAGGAAGACGGAAATCCCAATCTGGAACGGAATCCTCCGGAAGATGGGAGATAAAGAAATGTGCCACCCTTTTGGCTGTTTCCAAGTATTTTGTTTCTCCTGTATAATGATAGCTTAATGTCAGACCATAGATCGCCCAGGCTGTTCCTCTTGACCATGCTGAATCTGGGCCGAATCCTTGTCCTCCCAATGCTTCAATCTTCTGCCCACTTTCAGGGTCAAAACGGACGATATGATGGACACTGCCATCATTCCGGATGAAATTATTCAAGACCATATCGGCATGCCTTTTGGCAACACCTTTGAACCTTGGATCCCCTGTTTCTTCGGCGGCCCAATAAAGAAGTGGCAAATTCATCATACAATCAATAATCGCAATACCGCTATTGTCTTCTCCCTCATGCCACGGATTCCACGCTCGAATGAAATTCCCATTTGCATTGAAACGCCCCATTAGGAGATTAGCAGCCAGTAATGCACGTCGCTTAGAATCCTCCTCGCCTAAGAGCTTATACCGCGCTACACTCGTTAAAGTCCACATAAAACCCATATCATGATCGAGACGGTAATAATTATGTTGGACTGAGTCCAGCTTTCGCTCACATTCTTCTGCCAGTTGCTTTATTGCAGTATCTTTTGTATCCCGATACACCAGCCACAGCAAACCAGGCCAAAAACCAGCTGTCCACCAGTGCGGTTCCTCAAGAATATACTTCCTATTTTCACTTGCGTGAGGAAAATTCGCCCCTACTCTTTTGCTGGTTCTGTTGATTTTTTTCGTAACTTGCTGCCATGCCTCTTCTACCCAGGGCAGTTGCTCCATCATATTCTTCACCCTTCTTATTCACTATTTTAGTTAAATTATAGAATAGCTGCAGATTTCATTAGTAACACTATTTTGATAAATGTTTAAACAATTTTGACTTATTTTTTTCAACTTAAAAAAAGTCCAGCGATCAACTGGACGATTTGAAAAAATGACCCTTTTACCCCGCTGAGACTTTCCCACCTCGATACTCAATAGGAGTGAATCCAACATGGTTTTTAAATAGTTTAATAAAATAGCTTTGATTATCATAGCCGAGACGCTCACATATTTTCCCTACCGAGTCGGCCGTTTGTTCGAGCAATTCTTTTGCCCTTGTAATTTTCATTTTTGTAACGTATTCAACAAATGTTTCGCCCATTTCCTTCTTAAACAAGCGGCTAAAGTAACTATGGTTTAAAAAGAGATGACCAGCAACTTCTTCCAGGCTGACCCTCTTTTCTAGATTCATTGAGACATAGCTAATCGCATCCAATATTTCCCTGCGCTTTGTCTGATTGTACACTTCATTTGAGAAGTATAAAAATGATTTAAAATAATCAATTAGTAAAACTCTTAATTCACATAAAAATTTACTCATAAGAATCTCTTGATGCAGACATTCAATCGCATGATCTTGACGGAATAACTGCAGAGCTTGCAATTTAACCTTTAAATCTATTAATAGTTTCAATAACCATTCCTTTACCAACTCTGGAGGGTAGTTCTTTTCCTCGATGTGATTGATCCATTTGGAAACGATAGGAATAATCATATTTTCATCTTTCGTTAACAACAGTTCTCTGAAGTCTGATGAAGCTTCGTCGTATTTGGAAAACAGATCCTCAGTTGCGGCCTGAACCAACTCTCTCTTTAAGATGGTTCCTGGCTGCATGTAAAAACTTTGATGTTTTGCACTAAGCAGTATAGACATCTCCTGCCTTATATCTGCAAGCGTTGCACAGTCACCCCCTATTAAAAAGGATAAATGAATACCTAAATAATTTTTAAAAGCCTTTTGAATTTTTTTCATAGTTTCATATGAATCCTCAAAGGAACCAGTCTTTAAAGATTGGGGACTGGGAAAAAAGATAATAAATTCATTTGCTGTTAAAGAAAAGTGGACTGCATCCAATTTAGATTCTTTAATAAGATCTTCCATTACATTGTTAATGGCAAAAGTTACGTTATCTTCCGATAGGTACTGCTCTTTAGCTAAATGGAAATCATGGACGAATGCTAGTGTAGCAGTGTATCCCCTTTTATCTAACTGTAGACCTAGTGCATTAGCATCTATAAGCCATTCTTTTTCAGTGAGATGCGGTTGATTGATCGTTTGCCTGATAAATCTTTCTTTTACATTCTCTCTATTTTTGTCGAGCATGTGCTGCAGCTGAAGTTGTTTTAACGATTTCTTTTTTTGATGATCGATGTTTTCTTTTACTTTTTTAATCACACCACATAAATCCTCAGGATCAAACATGTCCTTAACGATATAATCCTGCACCTGAAGCTTTAATGCTTGTTTTGCAAACTCGAATTCAGAATGGCATGATAAGATAACAACCTGTAAATCTGGATTTAAATCTTTTAGACGTTTCGTTAGTTCAATTCCATTCATTTTGGGCATTCCGATATCCGTAATTAATAGATCAGGCATCTCACACAGTGCAGCTTCAAATGCACTTGCTCCATTTTCGTAGGTTCCTTGAAGCTTTATACCTAGATGCTCCCATTCTATTG
Source organism: Neobacillus drentensis (assembly GCF_036962765.1). Taxonomy (GTDB): domain Bacteria; phylum Bacillota; class Bacilli; order Bacillales; family Cytobacillaceae; genus Neobacillus; species Neobacillus drentensis_C. The sequence goes on along the minus strand of NZ_JBALOS010000133.1, from coordinate 17,017 downwards.
TTTGAGATAACAATTCTAATACTGGATAATCATCGTCAACAAGCATTACTTTGTACATTAGACTGGATGCCTCCTTTAGGAATGGATAGAATAACTTGAGTACCCTTGCCAATTTGACTTTTTATCTCCATTTTAAAATCTTGACCGAAAGTCATATACATTCGTTCATACACATTTGATAATCCCAAGGATGAGAAACCTTTTTTATTTTTGATGATCGAGGAGTCAGTGTCATTTGATAGAATGAGCTTTCTTTTCAGATGTTCTAAAACATCTTCATTCATTCCCTGACCATCATCTTCCACAACGATGGTCACCTCATTTTCTTTCCATTCTGTATTTACTTTAATGGTTCCAGCACTTTGATTAAGACCATGGATAATACTATTTTCAATAATTGGCTGTAGGATAAATCTCGGAATCATGATTGAATTGGTATCTTCATGTATGGATAATTCAACATTTACCTTTTCTTTTTGCCGCATATTCATAATATTAATAAAGTCCAAGACAATTTGAACTTCTTCAATAAAAGTAATCGTTTCCTTATCTTTTGAAATGGTCATACGTAATAATTTTGACAACGAGCTGATCATATTCGCACTTTCTTTATCTCCTTTTACTAATACCTTCATCCGGATGGAATTAAGAACATTAAATAGAAAGTGGGGATTAATTTGAGCTTGAAGCATATCTAATTCTGCTTTTCGTTTCCTTTTCTCCGTTGCAGTAATTTCTCGAATCTTTTCATTAATGCGATCTAGCATTAAATCAAAGGATTCAGACAATCTACCTATCTCGTCCTTGCTTCGGATTCGGGAACGGATGCTTAAATCTCCTTGCTGGACGATGTCTGCGACATTCCCCAGACGGGAAATAGGCTTGGTAATCGTTCGCAACAAATACGTCATAAGGACTAGAAAAATAGCAAAAAATAGCACCTGGACGATAATAACTTTATTAAAAATGGAATTCACTTTATTTGTAGCTTGTTTGTAGGGGATAACCGAGACTAGTTTCCAGCCTGTGAAAGAGATTTTATGCTCTGCAATTAAATAGTTCTTCTGAGAGATTCGAAAAATATTTGAGTAATTATTTTCTTTCAGTTGATCACTGTATTTGAACAGTTTACCAATTCTAGTATTATCTCTGTTTGAAAGTATATGATTTGAAGAATCCAGGAGTGCCATTTCTTCATGACCGTTCATATTTTCAAATATTTCACTGATTTTATTTTCCATTATCGTCACGATGACAAAGCCGTAAATTTTTAAATTCTCATCCCTTAATGTTCGGGCAACTGATATTTGATAGGGATTCATTTTTTTCTCTGATTTAAACATGGTCGGCTGGCTTCCAATCCAGACTGATTCGTATCCCTTTGTCTGACTCAATTGCTTAAACCAATCCTGATGAAATAAATCTGATGGGTCATATTCCCACTGAGAATAGTTAGTATACGACTTCCCATTTTTCAACAGGATGGTGACGTAGGATTTTCCACCTTGTAAGGTAATATTTTCAATTGTTTTGTTGATTTTGCTATCATCCATAAACTGTTGGTACTTCTTATCTTGAGTTTGTTCCAAGTTATTTCTTGTTTTTCTTTTTAATAGTGTATTCATTTCAGCGTCAACCTGAATAAAGTTTGTAATATACATCATATCTTCGAAGAGCTTCTGAACATATTCATTAGCAATGGTCAGCTCTCTATTTGCATTTGACAACGCCTGTTCCCTTATCGTATCCTTCGTTAAATAGTTATAGATAAATAACGTCATAGTGGCGGGGATGAGCAGACAAATAATGGATATGAAAATGACTTTAAAACGAAATGAACGAGGCGACAGTATAGTATGAATCTTTTTCCCCATAATCTCAGTCCTTTTAATCGAAAAATGGGGTAACGGATTACCCACTCTGCCAATCCACTTATTAATGATTGTTTTCGATAATTTCTTGTATCCTTGCTTGAGAAGCCTCGATAGTCTTTTCAATATTCTGTTCACCAAAGATTAACTTTTCATATTCTTCGCTGATTACCTTATACATTTCACCCTGATAAGGTACTGGTGAAACAAACCTTGATGACTTTGCATTCGTTAATACATTAATAAGAGATTCTTTATCAACCTTTTCGGGATTTTTGGTACCGCTAAGAATTTGATCGATAATTTTTTTTAAGTCACTATTACTAACCTTTTTCCATGATGGGATATTTTTGCCCTGAACGATTTGTCCTTCGGTTGTATACCATCGAATAAATGTATAGGCTTCTTTTTTATGCTCTGAATTGGCAGCAATCGCCATATAGTCTGTTGTTACTGGGGCATAACCGCCCTGATCCGTTTTTTCGTTTTTTGGGAAAGGAGCAACAGCAACATTAAAATTTAATGGGTACAGGTCTGTACCTCCAAGCTCTGTATTCATCCAGCTTCCTATAAGGATGGAACTTGCATCCTGATTAAAAAACTCGTCTCGGTAATGAAGCTTTTGTGAGATGACATCGGCATATGGAACAGCAGATTGATCATCCTTTTCCATTTTCAATCTAATTTCCAATGACCGCTTAAAGAGGGGATTGTCCAGATTTGACTTTCCATTCTCTGTTATAAATTCAGAATTTTCAGAATTACTTGCAAGTGCAAGCCTCATATACTCCATCCAACTCCCAGCCTGCGGTCCATGGAAGTATGTTCCGTAATGGCCATCTCTTGTGAGTGCTTTTGCATATTCCATGAATTCGTCCCAGGTCCAATCCTTTGGTACCTTAAGCCCTGCTTCATCCATATGGTTTTTATTTAAGAGGACGTACCATGGATTAAATTTCCCTGGAAGCGCATAATATTTACCGTTTATCTGAGTGTCGACTTTATATTCCTCCGAAACTTTGTAACCTTCTTCTTTAATAAATTCATCAAGAGGTGCAGCCATTCCCATGCTTACATGCTGGGCATAACTAGCAGATTCACTAAACATAAGAACATCCATTTGTTCTCCCGATGCAGCAGCAAGGTCCAGTTTTTTGGTAGCCTCCTGCGTGTCCCCCTTTTCACTGAGAACGACTAAATCAATGTTGATGTTTGGATACTTTTTCTCAAAGGCATTTATTGTTTTCTTCCAGTTGTAGTTTGCCTCGGTCCCATAGGAATAGAATTTTAATGTGACTTTTTTGTCTTTTTTCGTGTCTGAGAAGGTCTTGCTTTCACTGCCTGAACAACCTGTAACTAGACTCGAAAATAGTGCGGTACATATAAATAAAGACCATATTTTTTTCTTCATCCTTTTCCCCCCAGGAGTCTAATCTTACCCAAGAAAGCCTTTTCAAAAATATTTATCGAAATTTCTCCACTTAATATTAAGTATTATAATAGTATTACAGAAAATTTGACATAATATTTATTCCCCTGGTAGAGAAAAAGAGACATAGCCTATCCCTTACCAAAAATATACATATTTTTATCTTTTAATAAAATCCTATATCTTTACATATACCATCTGATGGTAATCAATTCCTTCAACTTCCTTGCCAAGCAACGTATCCATCTCTTTTACCTTTCATTATAAAATAAACACGACTCTCCGCTTTAACGTTTTTTTGATCAATCAATCTATTTTTTTGACTTTTTTAAAAGTTAAAGACAAAAAAAAGACGACTCATTCATTTATTTAAACGAATGAGCCGCTTTTTAGTGACAATGGATCTGCCTCTTATATTACTAGTTATTTATCAAATAATTTGCATCTGCATTTAAAACGCTTTTAGCTTTTTCACTGGCGTATTTACTTAATGCTTTGTTAGCGGTGGTGTATGATCTGCTAATTCTCCCAACGCTTCTATCGCATCAATTGTATACGAACCACTTACTGTCCGAACCTGAATGGTATGCTTTCCATATTCCAAACCTTTCACAGAGTAGGATGTAGCACGGTCACTCGCAGCAGAAACACTATAATTCGTATCCACTTCTTGACCGTCTAACATAACACTAATTTTTGATGCTCCAGTGTTGCCCACAAGATTAACTCCAGTTCCGGTAAACGAATAGGTCAAGACACTGCCTGAAGAACTAACGGAATTCGTTCGGTTAAAATTTCCATAGCCAGTGGAAGCATTGTGACTCCATGCCCCCTGATACTGAACACGTGAATCCAAATCGTCCACTCGGCTAACATAGGTGGAATATCCCTCAATCGGAACAACCTTTAAATTGTCAAACTGAGTATGGTTATATCCGCTAGTAATACCTACTTTACCAGACATATACTGGCTTGAAGGATCTTTAAATTCCGCAATCTGTTTGCCATCCACATAAGCTGTTATGGTGTTATCCACAACCTTTAGAGCTTCATTATGCCACTTACTATTATCGAAACTTTCAATTGTTCCAGATACCTTTACAGTGCCGCCTTTAAGCAACTGGTAAGAACCATCCGTAAATACCTTAAAGATATATCCGGGATTCTCTCCGCCACTGGTGATCAAATTACGCGCAGCAATTCCAGCATAGTTTGAACCAGTGTCTGCAGTGGCAGTATCAAGTAAAAAGTCGATGCTCACTTGGTAATTTGACCAGCGATCATCTCCAAGCACCGTATCATTACCTGACTTAGGATTCCATTCGCCGTTGGCATGAGTGCTTTGATCAATAACAGCTCTTAAAGTGTTATTGTCTGTCCCATTATTAACTTCAAAAGCACCACCAATATCCGTAGTGTAACGTGGTGTATTTCCTCTGCTTGCAAGGTAGCCTTGCTCACTTTTATTTAATACCGCTTTATCTTTATATGAAATATATTTTGCATCTTTATATTCAAAATCATCAGTATAAGGGAGCGGTAAAACCTTATCGTTTTTCTCTGCCTGATCAGCATCACGTTTATATTCTTTTTGCCCGCTGGTCGTCGTAAGAGTCAGAATAGAATATGGTTTTACGATGTAAGTAAACGTATAGCTGCCATCTCCATTTGCCGCAGGTTTAATGTCATCTATATGTTTCATCCAGTTAGCATCGTATACCTGACCATAGTTCGGACCTTTTGTTTCCCATACTTTAAGGCCTCTTCCTGCTTTCTTCAGATTTTTCACAGTGATGTTATATTTACGCGGTACGGCACTGTCATTGGTGAAAATCATTGAATAATCGCCAGTGTTCGGATTGGTGAGAGTCAGGTAATTATTAGTTGTATTGCTAATTGAATTGGCACCCGTTCCATCTCCAAAACATGCACCGAGAACATATTGCCATCCAGTCTGAGCAAAGTTCATAAAGTGGCGGACCATTTGAATACCAGAATCGGAATAAGAATAGCCAGACCAAGGACTGTCTGCATGAATAAGCTCTTTTGAGGAATACTGTCCACCGTCATAGAAAGAACCGATTGCTGGCTGAAATTCATAGCGGGTCATATAAGCGCTTTGAGTATCGGTTGAATAAAACATGTTAATCAAATGGTTCGCAGTATCAAGGATACTGTTAGTACCACCCAAGCCACCTGCAGGATACGAAGAATTAACCCGATATTCAGAGAATGTCATCGGAGCTGTTCCCTCGCTGTACCAAACCTCTTTTTGATAAGTCTTATTCATCAGTATACTGTCTGCTGTACCATAGGCATTATAATGCATACTGACAACATCTACTGCATTGCGTAAATCTTGATCGTCTTTCATTAACGTAGCAATTTTTATGGTACCATTTTCGTCAGAAGCAACGATTTTTATTTTGCTGTAATCATAGCGTTCGTCAGTCTCACTCTTGAGGTGCTGCGAAAAGTATTTAATCCAAGCCGTATCAGGTGAACCTGTTTCATTTTTATCTGGGTCAATATAGTCCATTTTTATCCCGTAGGTATCATACACGGCACCAATGGTATTCTTGTACCATTTGTACCGAGCCTGATATCCTGCATCTGTGCTCGTTTTAAAGGCATCACTTACCCACTTAGGGTCTGCCCAGCGAAGTGCGTCTACCGTGATGTTCGGGTTAATTTTTTTAGCATCTGCAACAAGATGCCAATCGGCACCTCGCAGAACATTCGCCATTTCATCAGCTGTTCTCATGGTAGCTGGTGTCGCTTGAGTAGAGGTATTTACATCAGCACCCAACTCCACTTTTATATGATTAAGTCCTGCACCGGTAATCGGATTAAAAAGCTCGTTTAAGATTTCCTGGTATTTCGTGGGGTTTTCTGATTTATAATCAAGCAGCAAACGCGATGTTCCATTAGCTGACACCATCCCAAAACCCTTAAAGGTGTTTGCTGGGTTCTGATCTGCTTTGTTCCCGTCAACAGTAATTGGGGCAGCTTCAGGGGTCTCTGTTGTTACCTTGATAGCTGGAGATTTATCTGATTCTCCCGCACCATTCTTTGCTGAAACTTTATAGTAATAATTGGTATCAGGTAATACGATACCATCTGTGAAAGTATTTGCAGTAACTTCGTTCAAAAGCTTATATTTACCGTTAACACTAGCAGCCCTATACACTTCATAAGTGTCAGCTCCAGGTACAGAATTCCATTTGAGCACTGCAAATCCGGAGGTTACAGTATCCGCTGCAAGACCGGTAGGATTAGCTGGCTTAACTAGTTTAGTTGTAACTTTTATTTCTGGACTTTTCGAAGATTCATCTTCATTTCTATCGACGAATGTCATAGCATAATAATAGGTTTTACCTGTAACTAATGTTGGATCTGTAAAAGTAGTTTCTTTACCTGAATAAACAAGGGAATAGCCACTTCCGGATGTTGATGATTTATATATGTTATACCCTGACGCTCCGTTTACGGCATCCCAACTTAAAGTAGCAGCTGTGTCTGTTATACCGGAAACGGACAGTATTGAAGTATTACTTACTGCATCACTTGTTGTACATTTTATAGATTCAGATAAATCAGATTGTCCATCTTGTCCAATCGCTGCTATTTTGTAATTATACGTAGATGATGAGTCTAATCCTTTATCTGTAACCGTTGTTCCCTTTACATTGGTTTGAACAAGATCATATGGACCGGCAGCATTAGAAGCTCTGTATAGATTGTATCCACTGGCTCCATCTACAGCATCCCAGCTTAAACGAGCGGTAGTGGATGCACCTGTTGCAGTAAACCCTGCAGGTGCGGCTATTCCAGTTGCAGTGATCGCCGTTACTTGAACATCATCCACATAAACGGGCTGCCATTTATCTCTTATGGCTATTTTACCACTTGTAAACGTATTATCCGTTGCACTAAATACAAGTGTATCAACTCCATTATTAACGGTATAACACTTGATAGAGTTGCCTGCTACTACCATTTTTAGCGTATACCAAGTGTTCTCTTTCGTGGTAAAACTAGCACTTTTAATTGTGGTACTAGTCCCGTTTACCACTTTTGTAAGGACTAAACTAGATTTTTGCATCTGTAAATAGTAATAATTGCTTTTATCTTTAAAACGCGCCAAAATCCCCGGCCAAACATTTGCCGTACTCGGCGCCCTTAAACGCATTGAAACAGCATAATCTGTCCAATTTGGACTTCCTGCACTAATAATTCCCTCGCTTGTATCTGTTTGGTTCAATACTTTATTAGTTGAATCGGCAGGGTCAGCAGAAATCTGCCATACACCGGAATCTACAGTCCATGTTGGATTGGCTGTATAATCACCATCTACAAAATCATCCTGTAAAAGACTATTGGTCGCCCCCGCAGTTATCCCAGTCTCTGCATAGGCGGAAATGCCAGGTGGAATAATCAAATTCGAACTAAACATGAGCGTTGCTAGAATCGAGACTGCCCTTCTTTTTCGCTTCATCTTGAACCTCCTTTAATTTTAGGAACCTATCAATATACTTGTTTTGACTTTATTAATATTTATTCTATAAAAATAAAGTAAGCGAAACTATCTAGCTAACCAGCCACCGTCGACAGCTAAAATATGACCGTTCATATAATCAGAAGCTTTACTTGCCAAGAAGACAACGACTCCTTGTAAGTCTGCAGGTGTTGCCCAGCGTCCGGCAGGGATGCGAGAAGTGATTTCTACTTTTCTTTTTTCGTCTTCACGGATTGGTGCGGTGTTAGCTGTTTCAACATATCCAGGAGCAATCGCATTGATTTGAATACCATATTCAGCTAACTCATTTGCAAATGCTTTTGTTAAACCTGCTACTGCATGTTTACTTGCTGTATATGGAGGGACAAACTTTCCGCCTTGGAATGATAACATGGAAGCAACATTAATAATCTTCCCGCTCTTTTGTTCCACCATTACTTTCGCCACATCCTGGCTTAAAAAGTAAAGGGAGTTTAAGTTAATTTCCATTACAGCATCCCAATCCTCTTGTTTATACTCAAGAAGAGGGCCGCGGCGGATCGTTCCAGCATTGTTTACTAAAATATCAATTCTTCCATACGCTTTTAAACAAGCTGGAACAATATCATTAATAGATTCACGATTTGTTAAATCTGCCTGAAAAAATTCCACACGGCGCCCCTCTTGTTGAATGAGTTCTCTGGTTTCATCCCAATTACGACCATGAGTAGTAATGAAGAGGTCAGCACCTGCTTTGGCTAGAGCTACAGCATAACCTTGACCTAAGCCTGTATTACCGCCTGTTACGATTGCAACCTTACCTGCTAATGAGAAATATTCTAATGAAAATTGCTGCAAATCATTTTCCATGGGTATAACCTCCAGAAATTTATCGTAATTCTTCCATCTTTATATGGTCCATGTCATCATAAGTGATATTTTCTCCACACATCCCCCATATAAAGGTATAGTTACTCGTTGCTGTACCTGTATGGATCGACCAGCTAGGAGAAATAGCTGCTTGTTCATTTTTCAACACTAAATGTCTAGTTTCGTCAGGTTGACCCATAAAGTGGAACACACGAGTATCTGGTTCCATATCAAAATATAGATAAACTTCCATACGACGTTCATGGGTATGACAAGGCATTGTATTCCAGACACTTCCAGGGGATAACATTGTTAATCCCATTTGAAGCTGGCAGGACTCACAAACATTTGGATGTACATATTGATAAATCTTTCTTTCATTTAATGTACCTAGTTCTCCCGCTTCAAGCGGTTTAATATTTTTAATATCAATTTTTACCGTTGGATAGGTATGATGTGCTGGGGTAGAATTGATATAAAATTTGGCAGGATCTTTGGGATCCTTTGAGCGGAAAAATACCTGCTCTGTCCCCTTACCTACATATAAACCATCACGACGCTCCATATCATATTCATCACCATCAAGAACAACAGAACCCGCTCCACCGATATTAATGATTCCAAGTTCACGACGTTCAAGGAAGTAATTCACGCCTAGTTCTTTATCCAATTTAATCGTTAATTCGTTTTCGGCTGGAGTTACTCCACCAAAAATCATCCGGTCTACATGTGTATAGGTTAAATGGACTTGTCCTGGTACAAAAATCGTTTCAACAAGGAAGTCATTCCTTAATTCTTCTGTCGTATATCTTTTAATTTCTCTCGGATGATTTGCATAACGTGTTTCCATTTTGTGATTCTCCTTTGTCATTTTATTATTTAGGCTGTGTGTTGCTTTTCCAAATTTAATAACTGCTTAGGAATTGAAACCTTTTCTTGACCAACTGATAAGATTATTTCATTTTCTTCTATATAACAATGGGATTCTAGAATGGCATCGTCTATAAAACTTCCATAAAATCCATGGATGAGTAAATGTTTTCCTTTTTCCACTTTATCCTTTGCTGTTGGGATAAAGGTTTGATCCTTCATGATATTGGAATTCGGCTCACCAAATACAAATTCTAGTTCTGAATGATGGCTAAAATCGATTACTCCTACCTGGTGTTCATCACTCATCACTTTAATTTGATTGGATTCAGTCATTATTTTTTTCTGAATATTGGCACCATCCACATCAAATCCTAAGGCAAAACTTCCATCTGCAAGATAAATAGTCTTATCTGTTTCAATCATATGGATACGGAAATGAAAAGGCGTAAATGGAACAATAATACTTCTAATTTTTACCCCTTCATAAGGATTCCAGTTTGTTAGTAAATAATCTTCCGTTACTTGATAGTCGGATTTTTCATAGCGCATTTTGTAGTATCTTTCAGGGTCTAAGCTAACTGCTAGAGTATTATCAAAAGCACCCTGCCTTAAATTTAACTGACCTTTAGAAACACTAAATCCAAACACACTTGAATAGACAAACTTTTCATATTTCGCATCACAATGGGTATGCGGTTCACAATGTAATCCAGCCGTATACAATTGAACTTGTCTATTTTTCTGATCTCGTGTCACTATGAATCGTGCTGGAGTAATTAGCTTTTTACTAGGAAGATCTGGTGCCTTTTCTGAAATTGACCAAAATGGATGCTCTTCAGGCAACCCCAATAACAAAAAGGTCTTCAATGCCCAATATGGTGAACCAAAAGCATTATACCCTTCCGTAAACACATGATTTCGATAATAATAGCCCACCGTCAGCAAACCATCATGACTATAAATGGATTGTTTCATCCAATGCTTTAAGTGTTCCACAACCAGCCATTTCATTTCTGAATAGGGCAGGACTTCAATTTCGGCAAAAATGGCTGCACTAAAAAATGCCACCTGTGCAAAACGATAGGTCATACTCCGGCCAAATGGGACTGCTGCTCCATACCCATCAAAGAAGCAGGCAAAGGATTGGGCAAACTCTTTAGACCGTTCCACAAAAATTCTTGCATGGTGATCATTTTCACCCGCCGTTTTTGCGTAAACCAAACCGTAGAAGTGAATGGCGAAAGGAACGTAATAGTCTATTTGATCAGGGTATCCGTCTACATACCATCCTTCAGAACGGTAAAATGAGTGAACCATCTCCAAATCATTCTTTAGCATATCCTCATTATAGGTAAAGCCATTTAGACGAAAACCATGATTCACTAAGATGCGGAAGAAGATCCAGTTATTCTTTGGTATATCCCGATCATTGATTTGATTTAGCCACGCATGAAGCTGTTTCTGCTCCTTTTCATTAAAGAAACCTAGCCATTTTTCTCCACAAATACATAAAGCTAATCCAATAACAGCCATTTCAACTAGACGTTGGTCATAATGATGAGTTTCCCCGAAATAATGTGGATGTTCTGGATTGATACCTTCTTTAAGTCTAGCAATATATCTCTCGAGTCCTTTATATTCTGTCCCCCCCGCAAGCAATGGAACAATGCCCCAAAGCGGCCGAAATAAGGCTTCAATTTGACGGGTTGTTTCACTGTAATGTGTACCGCCCGTATCAAACTTCAACCCAGGACCTTCGCGGTCAAAATGCGTGATTAGTGGTTCTACCAATTTTTCTAAAAGATCTACTAACTCTTTTCTGCTTGTTCCATTTATCGTTTCAACATGATTCATATTTTTCACCTTCCAACCAGGTTACCTTTAGTGTGAATTCTTGGCTATTGCGATCCTTAGAAATGAAAATGATGTTGTAGATCGTTTCATTTTCATTAAAATGGTTTTTTAGTTCTAACTCTTCAAGCTCAACCGTAAATAGTTCCTTATCAAAATGGAGAGTCCATTGTCCATGATTCCAAGAAAGAGTTCCTGATTGTATTTCTGGCTTTTTCCTCGTTATAAAGTGTGTTTCATATGGAATGGGCTGGGTAAAAACATCCTGAATGGTTAATTCTCGTTCATCAGGCAGTATGGTATAGGAACGCGTAAATGTAATATCCTTTGTATTCGGATAAGCATCGTGAAGATCAAACATCACAGAGAATGTCTTTGGTTCCTGACTAATTTCTATTATCGTAGCTTGATAGTCTAGCCCCTCCCTTTGCTCCTGCTTATCTAAGTACGGGACCGAATGATAATACGATCTTGTATGGGCAAACTCATATCTTTTCTCACCAAAATAATCTGCAGTATAGACTGTCGCACCTAAGTCATCAAAAATTAATCCCTTGGCATCACCTAATATGAAATGACCTAAATCATTGTGATTATGAGATTCACCATTATGACCGCCTTTAGCAGCAAAATATAGATTGGATTGTTTAACAATTGCCCACTTAGCATCATCGAAAATAAACTCGCCATTCCAATCTTGATAGGAATCTGTTACTTCCTCATTGCTCCACCACAAGACCCTGCTTAGATGACCCCAGCGATAACAGTGATCAAAGTGGAAATTTGTAACCGTACTTTCTTTTGAAGGGACAATACCAAACTTTTTATAAAAGAAAGCATTAAGGCTAGAAGGAATGGTTACTTTCTCAGGTGAATCTGAAAAAGGCAGATAATTTCCCGAAGGCATCATAGCTTTTAAAGGAAACGTCACAATTTCCTTCCACTTGGGAGCGGCAAATAAATTTTCCCCTTCCACTTGTTCATACATATCTGCAAAATAGGTGTAATACCCTACACCATAAACCCAATAGCCCATCCCTTCCACACAGGCACCGTCATTTCCATACCCTTGTAAAAAACATTCCAGAGCATTTTCTACCCTTTGTAAGATGAGGCAGCGTTTTTCCTGGTCTTCCTCTAAGATCAAAACTGCCATTCCAATCGAACCGGCACAAACCGCACTCCAATTATTGGTCAGTCTCTCAAACTTCCATTCCTTACTGGCAAATGGGGTTAATACCCGTTTTTGAATTTCTGTTTTCATCATATCAAGTAAGACCGTGTTTAATTTATGTTTAAAAAGAACCGTACATTCTGCTAGGAAATGAGCCGTTTCCGATGCAAATAAATCAACGGTATCATAGGCATCTATATATCTTGTTTTATCTTCACTAATCGGAATATGAGCTGGTAACGCCCAACTATATTCCTGACAAATGGAGAAGAGAATCTCCTCAAAAAGGTGAAGTTTCTCTTCACTATGTCCCCATTGCAAATAAAGTGCTAAAGATACCGCATCTCTTCTGCGCTGAAAATATACATCCTCTAGCAGTTTGCGATTGCCATCTTCTAAGTATGCCAGGTAACCTTCTAACTTAGGTAAAAGGAAGGTCCCATTCCTAGTTAATTCTCCAATATGTTTTTCTACTTGATCTTGGAAAGGTTTAGTATAATTTTTATTTACACTAAAGTTGGAGAAATACTCCTCAACAGGTATCAATGTTTGGCACTTCCTTTAAGAAAAATTTCCTTAAGTGTTCGATTCATTTCGTAAAATCAATGAACTATTACGCACAATCAAGAAAAAAATAAAACTTGGTAATACCATGAAGGCAAAAACGGGTTTAATTAATAAAATGAAGATAAAAAAGCAAGCCAAAATCGTATTTAAAAAGGTAATATAATATTTTTTAATAGAATAATAGAATGACATGATGATAAGCCTTTTTAATGGATGTTTCATTTTTGTCATGATAACCAGCCCACAAATGACCATATTTAATAATAGGATGGATAAGATGATAAATAAGGGAGAAACAATAGCAAATACTGATTTATCCATAAAAACCGCAATATCAATTGCTAAAATGAATAACAGTGCCAAAGTGATCGACCATAAACGCAGTGACTCCGAGAATTTCCCCTTAAAAAAATGCCAATAATCTTTTGTCACACTAATATCTTTTTCTACCACTATCTTATTAAGGGATGCGATTAATGCTGCTAACGCAGGTCCCATTGGTATAAGCGTAATAAAGTAATAGATCATATTTGATGGGACAAATTGTAAAGTAGACAGTGCCAGGATAAAGGGAATATTAGCAATTGCAAAATACAAATTTAACATCAAAAACCAATAACCATAATTAAAAATGGCAGCATATTGAAAATGTGACAGGTTCATCCGAAACATGTAAGATCAGCCTTTCATACCAGTCGTTGCTATTCCTTCAATAATATATCTTTGTGCAAAGATGAAGATGATTGTAATTGGTACAATCGATACTAACGATGCAGCCATTATCAATGCATATTGTGCATCATACAAAGTGACAAACATACGTAAACCTAACTGAATCGTTTTCACTTCTGTTGAATTTAAGTAAATAAACGGCCCCATGTAATCGTTCCATGTATTGACAAAAGTTAAAACGATTAGGGTAGTAAGGGCTGGTTTAGATAATGGCAAGATGATTTTGAAGTAGATGCCATATTCGTTCAATCCGTCTACGCGGGCAGCTTCGCTTAACTCTTCAGGAATACTCATATAGAACTGTCTCATCAAGAAGACACCAAAGGCACTAAATGCTTGTAATAGAACGAGCGACCATAATGTATCGGTTAAGTGTACTTCTCTCATCATAATAAACTGTGGAATCATATATGCTTGCCATGGGACCGCAATCGTTCCAATATAAGCTAGGAAAAGTGCATTTCTCCCCTTAAATCGCATCTTCGAAAAACCATAGGCTGCAAAACTACTTGTCAGTACTTGTATAAAGGTAACAACAACACTTAAAAACATGGTATTTTTAAAGAATGTTAATAGCGGGATTTGATGCCAGATTTCCACAAAGTTATTCCATTGTGGTTTTGTAGGGATCCATTGGATTGGAACACTAAAAACTTGATTATCTTGTTTTAATGAGGATGAGATCATCCAGAAAAAAGGAATTAAGACCAACAGAGATAAAAGAAGTAAAAAGAGATATGTGATGGTATTCCCTATTTTTTTCTTGGTACTTCGAGACATTCCAGAGCTTTTTGCTGTTGCATCTACAGGGCTTTTTGCTGTTGCATCCAATGTTTTCACTCCCTAATAGTCCGTTTTCTTTTCTTGAATTCGGAATTGAACAATCGTGATTCCTAAGACAATGACGAATAATACTAATGCGATAGCTGACGCATAACCAAAGTCATACTTCACAAAGGCTTGATTATAAATGAGATACACCAACACATTTGTTGCCCTTCCTGGTCCACCCATCGTCATGACTTGGATCAAATCAAATACTTTAAAGCTAGAAATCGTTAACATAATTAATACTAAGAAAGTAGTCGGAGCAAGCATTGGTAAAGTTATATGTCTAAATTCATGCCAAGCATTCGCACCATCAATTTTCGCAGCTTCATATAATTCTTTCGGTATACTCTGCAATCCTGCTAAATAAAGGACCATATAGTAGCCCATTCCACGCCAAACACTGACAATAATAATAGCTGGCATCGCCCATTTTGACGAAGAAGTCCATCCTGGAGGATGATCAATTCCAATCCACCGTAAAAATTCATTGATAAGTCCCATATCAGGATGAAATAACATATTCCATACAACCGCAATGGCTACTAAGGATGTAACATACGGGAAAAAGATGGCTGCACGAAATGTGCCGATGCCGCGGATTTTTTTATTGAGTAGGATAGCTAATAGCAAAGAACAGACTAATGTTAATGGAACGGTACCGATGGTATAGTAGACTGTATTCCAAAGGGAAATCCAAAACGTTGTGTCATGAATCATTGTTATGAAGTTTTTTAATCCTATGAATTCAGGAGCTGAAAAGGCATCCCATTTCATAAAAGCAATCACGAAGGAAGCTACCACAGGGATTAATGTAAAAATAAAGAATCCAAGGAAGTTCGGGGCGATAAAGGACCAAGCAACTAATGTATTTCTTCTTTTCCGTTTCTTTTCGGATACAATTTTAATTTCAGGAGCATTAACGACCACGTTTGTGTTTGTATTACTCATATTGTCCCACCCGATTTATTTGGCGGTTCTCTCCTTTCAGTAGAGGCATTTTTAAAATGGGACAAAAACTACGATTTAGTCATTTGCTCTAAACCTATTAATTTTTGTCCCATCATATTTAATCTACTTATTTAAAACTTCAGATTTAACTCGTTCACCCATTGTTTTGATTCCTTTATCAATACTGTTTTCACCGATCATGATTAAGTCATGTTCTTCACCTAAAATTTGGTCAATGGCAGCAGAATTTTTGTTCATTGGCATTTCAATATTTACAAAATCAGGGCTAAATGCTTTCTTTGAAAGTTCATCGCTTGGCATACCAGCAACATTAAAGTAGACATTATTAATTTCATCTGTACGATAAGCTGGAACTACACCAACGCCCGCAACAACTTTTGCACCTTCTTCGCCAGAAGCCCATTTAACAAATTTCTCAGCCTCTTTACCATGTGCTGCATTCTTATTTACTGCGAAAGCAGTTGGGGAGCCCCATGATTTAACTTCGCCTTTTGCTGTTTGTGGTAGTGGCGCAATAGCCCAATCCACATTTGTTTTACCGCCATTTTTCGAATTAAGAACACCAGCCATATACCAAGTACCCATTGGAAGCATTGCCGCTTTTTCCGTTTCAAATTGTGATGCATACGTAGTGTTCGTTGATTTTGCCGTTCCATAATCTAGTACACTCTTATCGTCCTGCATACCTTTGAAAACCTTATACATATTGGCAAGGAAGCTGTAGTCGCCATCAATTATTGCATCTGGCTTACCTACTTCTTGTGCTGCGGCAGTAGCATTGCTAATCGATCTCCATACATGGTTATAGGCACCATATACTTTTGAATCACCAGAACCGGAGGTTAATTGTTTTGCAGTTTCTCTGTACTCATCCCAAGTTAAATTTTCAGGATATTTTACGCCTGCTTGGTCAAATAACTTTTTGTTGTAATAAAGTACCCAAAAGTCGTTACGATACGGCAATGCAAAGATTTTCCCTTGATCATCTTTCATATAATCTAATGTTCCGAGATATTTCTCTCCATCTAAACCTTTTGCATATTCAGTCATGTCTTTTAATTGACCGCGGTAAGCATAGTTAGAATATCCAATCAAGTTTTTCATGGTTAAGATATCTGAATCATCATTACCAGCTAGCATGGTTGTTAATTTTTGGTCATACTGCGCTGCTTCAATATCAACTGGTTCAATTTTTACATTTGGATTTTCTTTTTCATAGGCTTCAAATAATGCTTTAAATTCAGGTGTCGTATCATAGTTCCATACGGTTACTTTCATGGTAACTTTTCCATCTTTTGTTTCATTTGATGCTGTATCGTTAGAACTACAACCCACCATTACACTACTAAGAA
>NZ_JBALOS010000132.1:0-10168 GCF_036962765.1 Neobacillus drentensis | reverse complement strand
ATAAAATAATGTTGAAATATGACCTTTGTTTCTTTAGAAATAACCTAAATACGAATTGGGTATGTTATTAGAATAAAAATATTTTACTTTTTTGTCCGCTAGATATGAACAACTTTTAAAAAATATGATAAAGTATACATTAGGAATCCTTTAGTACCGCTATTTAACAGCAATTCAATTGTCCGTATGAAACGGACAATTGTTTTTGCGCAAACGACAATCCAGGATTAAAGATTAGAGGGGGATGAAATATGTCTAGTCATATTTTAGAGCAATTTTTAAATGAAAATCTTGAGGATTTAAAGGGAAAAGGCCTATATAATGTCATTGATCCACTTGAGAGCCCGAATGGACCTGTTATCACTATTAATGGAAGAGAATTAGTCAATCTTTCTTCTAATAACTATTTAGGTTTAGCAACGGATGAACGCTTGAAAAAAGCCGCCGCCGATGCGATTGAAAAATACGGTGTCGGGGCTGGTGCCGTCCGGACGATTAATGGAACGCTTAAGCTTCATGTTGAGCTCGAAGAGAAATTGGCTGAATTTAAACATACTGAAGCAGCAATTGCCTACCAATCTGGATTTAATTGCAACATGGCCGCTATTTCGGCAGTCATGGATAAAAATGATGCGATTCTTTCAGATGAGTTAAATCATGCGTCAATAATTGACGGCTGTCGACTTTCGAAAGCAAAAATAATCCGTGTTAATCACTCCGATATGGAAGATTTACGAGCAAAAGCTAAAGAAGCTAAAGAATCTGGTCTTTACAATAAGATTATGGTGATCACAGATGGCGTCTTCTCAATGGACGGCGATATTGCCTTACTGCCAGAAATCGTTAAGATAGCGGAAGAATTTGACTTAATCACCTATGTAGACGATGCACATGGCTCAGGTGTTCTTGGGGATGGGGCAGGTACTGTCAAGCATTTTGGTCTTTCTGATAAAATTGATTTTCAAATTGGCACATTATCCAAGGCGATTGGCGTAGTTGGCGGATATGTAGCTGGTAAGAAGAATCTTATTGATTGGTTAAAAGTCCGCAGCCGCCCATTCTTATTTTCAACTTCGCTTACTCCAGCCGATGTTGCAGCTAGCAAGAAGTCGATTGAAATTCTGATGGAAAGTACGGAACTTAACAAAAGGCTTTGGGAAAATGGAGATTATCTTAAAAAAGGCTTGAAAGAGTTAGGTTTTAATATTGGTAACAGTGAAACGCCGATTACTCCTTGTATTATTGGAGATGAAGCACTTACCCAACAATTCAGTAAACGTTTGAACGAAGAAGGTGTTTATGCTAAGGCTATTGTTTTCCCAACTGTTCCAAAAGGAACCGGACGTGTTCGTAATATGCCAACAGCAGCACATACAAAAGAAATGCTCGATCAAGCGATTGCAATCTATGAAAAAGTCGGCAAGGAAATGGGCGTTATCTAAACATAAGGAAATTACTATTTTTTAGCCTAAGTGAAGAGGACGGAGAAACGAAGATGAAGCGAATTTTAATCACAGGTGCCTTAGGGCAGATTGGATCAGAATTAACGTTAAAGCTACGCGATATTTATGGTGCGGATAATGTCATTGCGACAGATATTAAAAAGAATGACAGTGAAGCAGCCCAAAGTGGTCCATTTGAGACTGTTGACGTAACAGATGCAAACAAAATGGTAGAAGTTGCCAAGAAATACAACGTAGATACGGTTATGCACCTAGCAGCATTACTATCAGCTACTGCAGAAGCAAAGCCCTTATTTGCCTGGAATTTAAATATGGGCGGGCTGATGAATAGTCTTGAAACAGCAAGAGAGTTAAAGGCGCAATTTTTCACCCCAAGTTCGATTGGTGCTTTTGGCCCTTCAACTCCAAAGGATAACACCCCGCAAGATACCATCATGCGTCCAACTACGATGTACGGGGTTAATAAAGTGGCCGGGGAATTATTGTCTGACTACTATTTCCATAAGTTCAGTGTGGATACACGCGGTTTACGCTTTCCAGGGTTAATTTCCTATGTTGCGCTTCCAGGTGGCGGAACCACGGATTACGCCGTTGAAATTTACTATGAAGCGATCAAAAATGGTAAATATACTTCTTACATTGATAAAGGTACCTACATGGACATGATGTATATGCCAGATGCCTTGAATGCGATTGTTGATTTAATGGAGGCAGATTCATCTAAACTTATCCACCGCAATGCTTTTAATATTACGGCAATGAGCTTTGATCCAGAAGGAATTGCAGCGTCTATTGCTAAATTTGTTCCAGGATTTGAAATTTCGTATGAGGTGGACCCTGAGCGTCAAAAAATTGCGGAAAGCTGGCCGAATTCTATTGATGCTACAGCGGCAAAAGAGGAATGGGGCTTTAAATACGCGTTTGATTTGGATAAAATGACGAAGGATATGGTGGAAAAGCTGCGTCAGAAGTTATAACACGAAAAAATCCTGGGCCAATATGGTTCAGGATTTTTTTAATCGACAAATAATTGGCCGGATAATGGCGGATTTTTTAACGGTAATGGCGGAATTTGATATTATGGCTTTTTAACCCTATTTTAGGTGAAAAAAAACATAAAAGAAACAGCGAACCATAAGGGCTTCGCTGTCATCTTGTCACATATATATATTTATCTTTCTTCTCGGTCACTCTTCCCACAATCGATGCATAGGCTAACCCTTTAGATTGGAGCTTGTCAACATATTCAATGGCTTCCTGCTCATTGAGGGCAACAAACAGACCTCCGGATGTAATCGCATCGCAAAGGAGCAGCTGTTCCTCTGGAAGGATATCCTTATAGACAACGTCATCCGCTAACCATTTATGATTCGCCTTTGAACCGCCGGGGACTACACCTATTTTCGCTAATTCAAGTGCACCTTTCAAAACAGGGACTTGTGCGAGCGAAAATTCAAAACTAACCTGGCTGCCGCGTGCCATTTCACTGCCATGACCCAATAAGCCAAATCCAGTAACATCTGTAACTGCATGAGGGTGAAAATCAGCTAAAACTTCAGCCGCCACTTTATTTAAGGTAGCCATTGTTTCAGTCACAATTTGTTCCTGCTCCGCAGTTACCGCGGATCTTTTTATACCAGTTGTGATGATACCGACACCAATGGGCTTAGTCAACACAAGAACATCTCCTGGAATTGCCCCGACATTTTTCCAAACTTTTTCGGGATGGACGACACCCGTAACGGAAAGTCCGAATTTTGGTTCTTGGTCATCAATGGAATGGCCGCCCACCGTAATAGCCCCAGCTTCTTTTACTTTATCTGCTGCGCCACGTAGGATATCCGCCAGCATTTCTGCGCCAAGCTTTTTAATCGGGAAACCAACGATATTCAAGACGGTTTTAGGCTCTCCACCCATGGCATAAACATCGCTTAATGCATTTGCTGCCGTGATTTGACCGAACATATATGGATCGTCCACAATTGGCGTAAAATAATCAACTGTTTGGATCAACGCGATGGAGTCTGTTATTTGGTACACTCCAGCATCATCTGATGTATCCAGTCCCACTAATAATTCAGGAACAGGTTCTTGTTTCGGTAATTGACGCAAAACTTGCGTCAGGTCTTCAGGACCAATTTTACAGCCTCAACCAGCTTTTGTTGACAAAGAGGTTAGGCGAATTTTTTCTTGTTCACTCATCGTGTCCACCTCCCATATTATAGTATAACTCTTTCCAAGGAATTCCGCACAATATAGACAAAAAATTTGTGGCAGGGGCGGGAATAGGTTAAAATATTAACACTATCCTGATGTAGTAAACTTACTTTATTGGAGGGTATTTTCTATGAAGAATTACCATATCATTGTAGAATTTTGCATGCAATGAAATTACGCACCTAAAGCCGCGAGTTTCGCGGAAGAATTGTTTAATCATTTTTTTAGAGATATTCAAAAGTTAGAACTAATCCCAAGTTCTGGCGGTGCATTTGAAGTGACTGTGAATGGGGAGAAGATCTATTCTAAGCTCGAAACAGGCATTTTCCCTGATACGGAAGAAATGATTGAAATGATTTCCACAAAATAAAAGCAGCCCTCTTGTCCAAAAGATAGGAGGGCTTTTTTTAAAACATAATAATATTATGTCAACTGAAACATAAAAAATAAACCCACAAATTGTAACTTAAGGCAGGGTAATAAATCGATTTTTTCCGACACATTTATCTATTTTCGAAATCACAACTTCCAAAATTCCACCCGTAAAGGTTGCATAGATAGTTTGATTAACGACTAGAAAGGGAAAGTTTATGGAACGGACACGATTTTGATGTTTCATGGAAGGGGGGGATTTGGATGCAGATATCACTAATTTATTTCCTTCTATATATACCTTTATCTCAGAAGCCTCAAATTCACTTAAGATAGCCTCGACAATCCATTCCTTTTCAGTTTCATATAGATCGATTTGAAATTGCGTTTCATCATAATAGGCTGTAAGCGGATCGAGAAAATATCGTTCCAGCCATTTTTCTACTTCTTCAAAGTCAAAGCTTTGATTTTTAAGTTGTTTCTTTTTTGACATATTTAATCCCCCTTGCTCGTTTCATTTTATTCATTAGGGATAAAAATGTGAAAATGATGTGATATAATTGGGAGTACTGAAAGCGCCCCTTTTGAAAGTCCCAACACTGGCCGACCTTAGAGTTAGGTAAATAACATAGAAAAAGAACCATTAATAAAGGAGTTTTTATCTTGAAAGAATGGCTGCGCTCTATCCCCGCGATCCATGAACTTCAAAATCATGAGATGTTTTTGAGTCTGATTGAAGAAAGTCAGTTGGATCAAATGATTTTGACTAAACAACTTAAAGATGTCATTGATACCATTAGGACAGCAATTCTTAATGATAATTGGCCTGGTGCTAAGCCAGGGACCAACGATTTTGATGGTGAGCTGTTTTCAATCTTAGAATCTAAAATAAACAAACAGTATGCCTATACCATTGAAAAAGTCATAAATGCGACAGGGACCATTTTACATACGAATTTAGGAAGAGCTAGATTAAGCGAAAACGCTATCAGACATGTGGTTGAAACAGCAAGGAACTATTCCAATCTTGAGTATAAGTTATCTGAAGGTGAAAGAGGTTCACGTCATACCCATGTAGAAGCATTAATCAAAGAAATCACCGGGGCAGAAGCGGCTATGGTGGTAAATAATAATGCTTCTGCTGTTTTTCTTATCCTAAGAGCCCTCGCTGCTCAAAAAGAAGTGATTGTTTCGAGGGGACAACTTGTAGAAATTGGCGGCTCGTTTCGTATTTCTTCGATCATGGAAGAGAGTGGTGCGAAGCTTGTTGAAGTTGGAACAACCAATAAAACACACCTTTATGATTATGAAAAAGCAGTCACACCAGAAACTGCGATTGTCATGAAAGTACATACAAGTAACTTTAAAGTGGTTGGATTTACCAAATCGGTTGAAACAAAGGAACTTATTGATCTCAAGAAACAATTGGATGATGTTATATTTTATGAAGATCTCGGAAGTGGAGCGTTATATGACTTCATGAAGCACGGGATTGGAGAAGAACCGGTCGTAAAAGAAGTCATTGAATTAGGGGCAGATGTTGTTTCTTTTAGTGGTGACAAGCTCCTTGGCGGACCGCAGGCAGGAATTATCGCTGGAAAAAAAGAGATCATTGAGCGCTTGAAAAAGCACCAGTTGGCACGCGTATTGCGGGTTGATAAAATGACGTTGGCTGCATTAGAGGGAACGTTAATTGATTATGCCCGTGGTAAAAATGGACTGGTAAATATTCCAACGGTTCGGGACTTACTAGTTTCTCTTCAAGAATTAGACGTTCGAACAAAGTCTTTTGTTACAAATTTATTACAAAATACCGGAAAATATGTTACAAAAATTACAGAGTCCATCAGCCAAGTGGGTGGGGGAACGATGCCTGATGTAGAGCTTCCTACGATTGTTGTTTCCTTAAAACATGATTCATTGACGGCTGAACAACTGGGACGTAAACTTCGTACAGAAGTGAAACCAGCAATTATCGGAAGAATACAAAAAGATGAATTTATGATTGATTTAAGAACAGTCACTTCAGAGGAAGAAGTACACCTGCTACATGCATTAATTAATGTTTAAAACATAAAGAGGGAAGCCCCGGCACTCTACTTCGTGCTGGGGCTTTTTTATATTCACCTTCAGCTCCCAAAGACGTTTGAACACCGCCGGTTCATGGGCGCTTCCGGATTTCTACATATCATGATGGGTATTATGTTTGGCTCTTGAATGGTTGCGATTCTTTACTTTTTTGGAACCACTTAGCGGTTCAGGCTGACCAGATTGTTTTGGTGCATTTTTTCTCATGTCTTTGCTATCGTTTTTGTTCATTTTTTATCCCTCCTATTAGTTAGGATGCAGTCAATAAGTCCTTTTATACTGTATATTTTTTGTTGTTCTGTGCAATTTAACGGTAAACAAAATGAAGGAGTGAATGAAA
Source organism: Neobacillus drentensis (assembly GCF_036962765.1). GTDB lineage: Bacteria > Bacillota > Bacilli > Bacillales > Cytobacillaceae > Neobacillus > Neobacillus drentensis_C. Next base: position 3,688 of record NZ_JBALOS010000132.1, on the reverse strand, counting down.
CAAATGCAAAAATTTCCGTACAACAAAGATAAACAACAAGCATATCAAGCAGCACAGCAAGGCTATGAGAATGCCCAAGGACTATACGAGACCATTGTGAGTGATAGTGCGAGCTATGGCCATCAGCTGAAGCATCTAAAAGATGAAGTAAATGAAGCGTATCAGCAGATCGCGAATGCGATGGAAGTGGCATCTGAACATCAACGGGAGCAGTTAGAGCGTTTCCAACAGGATTTGCAAAGCATGGTGTCCGAAGTCAATCAGGCAGAATAGGAAAAGCAGGCGGTGGATCGCCTGCTTTTTTCTCTGAATCCAGCTATAGCACCTAGGGGCTCGGGGTCATAAGCCCCTAGGGAAAAATGAACTACTTTTTCCCTGAGAAAGGCGCTTCCGCTTTTTTTATTGATTTTTCTTCCGCTTTTTGTTATTCATTCTTTCTTTAGCCGTTAATTCAGGTTCACTAGCCATTTCCTCATTAAAGCCGGCACCTTTTCCTTGTCCTTTAGCGGCATTCATTCCTGGAATTACATGATTAGACTTTCGTTTCACCATTCTAATCACCTCCTACATCATTACTATCTCCCTGATAATAAAAAAAAATGACATTTTAAAGTTTTTTTGAGATAATAATAGTGAAAATTTTGTTTTTTCCCGAACTGAATGCGCATAAGATCAGATAGTGTTTTTGAATTTTCAGAACAAAATACATAAAAAAACATAAGTAAAACTTATCAATCACAATAACTTTCTTGTTATTTACTTATGAATTAGGTTGTATTAAGATTAAAATTGTGAGAAAAGTTAAGATGGATGGGAAAATTCAAACTTTTCGACTTTTCATTAATTTTGGTATATTATGTCGAATGAAAGGGGTTTTTAACACATGGTTAAAAATGATGTATTTAACGCACGTTCTTCTTTTGAAGCTAACGGTAAACGTTACCACTATTACCGTTTAAGTGCACTTGAAGAGGCAGGAATCGGCAACGTTTCGAAATTGCCTTACTCAGTAAAAGTTTTACTTGAATCTGTACTTCGCCAATATGATGGCCGCGTAATTGCAAAGGAGCACGTTGAAAACTTAGCTAAATGGGGAACAGCTGAACTTAAAGAGGTCGATGTTCCATTTAAACCTTCACGTGTAATCCTTCAAGACTTCACAGGAGTTCCAGCAGTAGTAGACCTTGCTTCTCTAAGAAAAGCAATGGCTGACCTTGGCGGGGACCCAGACAAAATTAATCCAGAGAAAACAGTAGACCTTGTTATCGACCACTCTGTCCAAGTTGATGCTTATGGTTCCAATGATTCATTAAGAGTTAACATGGATTTAGAATTTGAACGTAACGCAGAACGCTACCAGTTCTTAAGCTGGGCACAAAAATCATTCAACAACTATCGCGCAGTTCCGCCTGCAACAGGTATCGTTCACCAAGTAAACCTTGAATACTTGGCTGACGTTGTTCACGTTGCTGAAGTAGATGGTGAATTAGAAGCATACCCAGATACATTAGTTGGGACTGACTCACATACAACTATGATCAATGGTCTTGGTGTTCTTGGCTGGGGCGTTGGCGGTATTGAAGCTGAAGCTGGAATGTTAGGACAGCCTTCTTACTTCCCAGTTCCTGAAGTTGTTGGTGTTAAGTTAACGGGCGAACTTCCAAATGGAGCAACAGCAACCGACCTAGCATTAAAAGTAACTCAAGTACTCCGCAGTAAAGGTGTAGTTGGAAAATTCGTTGAATTCTTTGGCCCTGGTGTATCAGTACTTCCACTTGCAGACCGTGCAACGATTGCCAACATGGCTCCTGAATATGGTGCTACATGCGGATTCTTCCCAATTGATGATGAATCTCTCGCATATTTGCGCTTAACTGGCCGTGAAGAAGAACAAATTAATGTTGTTGAACAATATTGCAAAGCAAACGGCTTGTTCTTTGATCCAGCTTTAGAGCCAGTTTATACAAATGTAGTAGAAATCGATCTTTCTGAGATTGAGGCAAATCTTTCTGGTCCTAAACGTCCACAGGATTTACTTCCACTTTCAAAAATGAAAGAAGAATTCATCAAAGCTGTTTCAGCACCACAAGGAAACCAAGGCTTTGGCTTAGAAGCGGATGAGCTTGATAAGTCAGCTACGGTGAAATTTAACAATGGTGATGAAACAACGATTAAAACTGGAGCAGTTGCGATTGCATCCATCACAAGCTGTACAAACACTTCCAACCCTTACGTTCTAGTAGGTGCTGGATTAGTTGCGAAGAAAGCTGTCGAATTAGGAATGGAAGTTCCAAAATTCGTGAAAACTTCTTTAGCACCAGGATCTAAGGTTGTAACTGGATATCTTCGTGATTCAGGATTACTTCCATATTTAGAGCAAATCGGCTTCAACCTAGTTGGTTATGGCTGTACAACATGTATCGGTAACTCCGGTCCATTAAAAGAAGAAATCGAAAAAACAATCGCTGAAAACGATCTTTTAGTTACCTCTGTACTTTCCGGTAACCGTAACTTTGAAGGACGTATTCATCCGCTTGTAAAAGCAAACTACCTTGCTTCACCACCATTAGTTGTTGCTTACGCGCTTGCTGGTACTGTAAACATCGACTTTGCTTCTGAAGCAATTGGTAAAGATAAAGATGGAAATGATGTTTTCTTCAAGGATATTTGGCCATCAACTGCTGAAGTTAATGATGTAGTTAAACGCACTGTTACCCCTGAACTATTCCGCAGCGAATATGCGAACGTGTTCGGTGACAACGAGCGTTGGAACGAAATCAAGACAAGCAATGAACCATTATATACTTGGGATGAAGATTCTACTTATATTGCAAACCCACCGTTCTTCGAAGGCTTATCACCAGAGCCAGGTACGGTTGAACCATTAACAGGACTTCGTGTTGTTGGTAAGTTCGGTGATTCTGTAACAACTGACCATATTTCACCAGCAGGAGCTATTGGTAAAAATACTCCAGCAGGAAAATATTTGCTTGAAAAAGGCGTTGCCATTCGTGATTTTAACTCTTACGGTTCTCGTCGTGGTAACCACGAAGTAATGATGCGTGGAACATTCGCAAACATTCGTATTCGTAACCAAATCGCACCTGGTACTGAAGGTGGAGTAACTACCTACTGGCCAACTGGCGAAGTAACATCTATTTATGATGCTTGCATGAAGTATAAAGAAAACGGCACTGGATTGATTGTTCTTGCTGGTAAAGATTACGGAATGGGCTCTTCACGTGACTGGGCTGCTAAAGGTACAAACCTTCTAGGTATTAAAACAGTTCTTGCTGAAAGCTTCGAACGTATTCACCGTTCAAACCTTGTGTTAATGGGTGTACTTCCACTTCAATTTAAAGAGGGCGAAAGTGCTGAAACACTTGGATTAACTGGTAAAGAAACAATTGATGTTCAAGTAGACGAAAATGTAAAACCTCGTGACCTTCTAAAAGTAACAGCAACTGACGAAGCTGGTAACAAGAAAGAATTTGAAGTTCTTGTTCGTTTTGACTCAGAAGTTGAAATTGATTACTACCGTCACGGCGGAATTCTTCCAATGGTTCTACGTGAGAAATTACAAGCTTAATATTGAAGAACACCATGCCTTTTGGCATGGTGTTTTTTTTAAGTAAAACTTGGATTTTACTTTGCTTAATGAGGAAATGATTGACAAAATATATAATCC
>NZ_JBALOS010000131.1:11721-14881 GCF_036962765.1 Neobacillus drentensis | reverse complement strand
ATGTATGACTGGTTCAATGTAATTGTTTTATTTATCTTGGTTTACTTATGACTAGTTGGATAGATAATAATTGCGATTGGCAATTCCTTGTGGAAATTTGAGTTCTTATTACGAGCAAAGGAGAATCCGTATGTTTGATTTATTTAAAGATATTGATAAATATAAGGGCATTCCACCATACGCCAGTGAACTTTACGGTGTGTATCAGCCCCTTTTAGGGTGGGAGTCTCGTATGACGAAACAATGGCTTCAAAAGGCCGGCCCTATGATTGATCCTCAAATTAAAGTTATTCTTGATCAAAACATTAAACCTGGTCCTGAAAAAATCAATCCAGACGATATTTGGGAAATGCTTGCTGAACCATTACAGCCCGGTTCCGGACTATCGCCCTATAGGGTCCTTCTCGCAAAAGATTTGAAAAGTGAGTTGTTGAAACTAATCCAGGATAAAGTACAAAAATTTGTTGATGCACATAACGGTCAACTTCCATCAGGCAGTGAATGGCTTACGATTATTGATTTTAATAATTTAATGGATAAAGTGCATGGTGATTTAAGAAAAGTTAACGATATTCACCGCAGGCGTCTCTATGAGGAGGCCATTTTACGAGCACCTGAAAGACACCTTACAGAAGCGATGGTGGATGAAATCAAAAAGACGCATCTGGAATTGATGCAGTATGAGTCACAGATTGCTACCTTTCTTGTATTTCATGCTGAGGGACAGTCTGGCTATAACCAGAATGATTTAAACAAACTGTTCCAAGTAAAGAAAGTTCCTCCTTTGAGCGACATTCTGCGTCCTACAGATCCTTTGGCTGGCATTGACCCCAGAGACGACCGTGGGGCTTTGTCACCAATTGGTATCGTTCACTTGTTCCGCCAATACTTCTTTAATCTGGGGACATTCCTTGGCGAGCCAGTGGAACATGTTTGGCTGGCACCAGGTACAACGATTGAGATGTATGAGACCAGTACCCGAAAAACTACGATAGAGCGTTCTACTGAAACATATAGTGAGACCACCACTAGCTCTGAAAGCGAATTGAAGAGACAGGATGAAATTAGTGAAGCTGTCAAAGAAGAAAATAGCAACAGTACCAAGCTGGGGATTTCTCAGAACAATACAGTCAATACTGGTGTTTATCAAGGGAGCGTTTCTGCTAATTTCGGACTGGAGTCTACCCGGAAAAACACACGAGAGACGATTCACAAACAGAATCGGGAGCAGACGGAGAAGGTATCGAGTCAGATTAAACAGAGCTTTAAGTCGACATTTCGAATGGTCACTGAAACGACAGATACAACTAGTCGGAGACATATCATCGCTAATCCATCGCCAAATCTTGTGAACTACGAACTAAGACGAAAGATGAGAAGAGTAGGCGTGCAGCTGCAAGATATAGGCACTCGTCTATGTTGGCAGGTGTTTGTCGATGACCCTGGCACTACACTGGGGCTGTCCGAGTTGGTACATATCGCTCAATCACCTGATCTTTCAACTTTAAAAGAACCTGACAAGATACCTGATCCTACCACGATAACCAAAAAATGGGTTGTCCCATTTCCGTTTAAACCTGTACTGAATTACTATAACAACCGGGCGCAATATGAATACCAAGGTCATGCAGGCGGTGATACAAATAATCCTCAGCTGGGTATTATCGTAGGCGACGAGGACGATGATGATAGTCAAATTGTCATCGAACAATCATTTAAGGTAGATGTTCCAAGTGGCTACGATTTTAAAACGGATGATATAAGGATGACGGGTGTCCAAGGAGGAAAGATAGCAATCCTTCGTGCAGCAGAGGCAAAGTCTGATGGGACTATTAACATTATTCTCCAACGCGTAGCCTTTGGTGGGGAAAATGTGGTGAATCTGGAATTTGACCTTTTCTTTACCCCAACTCCTGATGAGATTAAACGAGTAAACGATCTAAATGCAAATGCAAAGACGAACTACGATGCAGAGAAAAATCGTCTAGCATACAAAACTTATTTAGAAGAAATTCGTAAACGTATTAAGGATGCGAGTGCCATTAATAAACGACCGTCATGGGACCTGCGTGAAGAAGAACGTACTGTTGTTTACCGCAAGTTGATTGAACTTTTAATGATAGATAGTTGGAGGCAGCCTGACAACCGAAAGCTAAGCCACATTCGTTCAGAGGTCATTCGATCAATTTTCGACGTTGATAGTATGATGTATTTTGTAGCCCCTGAGTGGTGGATGCCGCGTCTTCATCCAAGCCATCATGATCTTAATAAGATTACGGAAGATTACATGAAACCTCTTCAGCTGACTGATAAGAATATTGTGAGCTGGGGTGGAGAAGATCGGCCTGCTAACTATATGATTACAGAAGACTCAGCCCCCGCTCCACTCGGAAGTTCTTTAGGATGGCTGCTTCAGCTTGACGGCGATAACCTGCGTAATGCGTTCTTAAATGCACCTTGGGTTAAGGCGGTTATTCCAATTCGTCCTGGCAGGGAAAACGCAGCTCTTAATTGGCTAAAGTCCATCGAAGGGCATGACCAGGATGGTTGGGACACTAGCTATTTAGGGACAGAACCAGAGTTTCAGGGGATGAAAATGGGCGAGGTCCTAAAAATCATAGCAGACCGGCTGCAACAGCAGAATGAGGATATTCAGAATGTATTGGCGACGGAGAAAGTCTTCGAACATGGATTCGATCACTTGAAGGGCGGTTTTGATGCCGGATTGGATGCAAATGAGGTGTTTAGTCAATGGATCTCGGTATTGCCAACTGACCAGATTGTTGCGGTAGAATATCACCCTAATGATTTAAATTCATAATGACTTTTCTGAAAAAATATTCTAAGCCGATTATCCTGTGGATTAGGATTCTCGGCTTAGTATTTGATATAAAAGGAGTATGTTTGACGTATAAAGGAGCCTAATTAACCACAATTTATGAATATGTCGTTATCTGGAAGGATTTTACTTACTCTGCAAAAAATAATTCTCAATATTATTTGGGGTTTTATTTACATTTTTTCGCAATTAGCTGATGCCATCAATGTAGGATCAAATACGGAGGAATGAAGATGAGGATAAACAAAGGCTTAGCAGTTGATTTCCATTTTAGTTGGTTATTGGTGATACATGCTTTGGTGGCCCGAGATGGAAAATAAG
>NZ_JBALOS010000131.1:4406-11699 GCF_036962765.1 Neobacillus drentensis | reverse complement strand
GGGGGAGCCATTTACGAACAGTTGTAGTACGGATGCTGAAGAGATTGCAAAACTTCCAACTCAGGGAATCGATTTGGGATGGCCTAACGAAGGAATGAAGTGGAAGCGTCTAACTGAAAATACAATGAAATGGTTTGACGGTGCACCCAGACCTTCGGCAGGTAATGTAGTCGTGCCCTATATCTATGGCCGCTGTGCTTTCGATGATATTGCTAAAGCTCTGGCCACAGCCAAATCATCCGACCATCGAATATATCTAGTCGGCTGGTGGTATGAACCGAAAACGCCTATGAAGAATCCACTTGTTGGTGACCCGCCGGCGAACACACTTCTTCAAGATTATTTGAAAAATACGAAAGCACAAGTCCGGGGTTTATTTTGGAATTATCCATTTAAGTTCCTGGATCCCGACAACAAAAAGGAAGGCAACAACAAAGAGATAGCAGACTTCATCAACAGTCTGCCAAACGGTGCAGCCCTCGAGGACGCTAAATTAATTGAGGGGAATTTACCTAATAGGTTACCTAACAGTCACCACCAGAAACTAATTGTTGTCAGTGGGGACTGTGGTCTTGTCGCATTCCTTGGTGGGATGGATGTGAACACAACACGGATCAACGTGTTTGGGAATATGCCATTACACGATGTACATGTTCGTTTAAACGGTCCATCAGCAGCGGAGGCCCTAAGCATCTTTCGGGACCGCTGGATGGATCATCCGTCAACGCCCGCGCTGGATAGTGCCAAATTTCAAATGAATCCAGATGATGTTAGGCAGGATTTTATAAGAGTCGCAGGATCCAAATCGGAGGTTATGGACACATGCACAGTACCAGGAGGAAAAGTCAAACCTAGAGGAATGCTTGTTTCGATTGGCCGAACCTTTCCCAACCTGGCTAAGTTCAATCCGGGGAACTCTTATCGGTTTAAAAACCCCGACCAATCTGCTTGGCAGCTTGTCAAAAATGGAATCATTAATGCAAAAGAGTTCATTTATATCGAAGATCAATACCTCGTCAGTCGCCGTGTGAAGGATTTGCTGGTTGAAAAGTTAAAGGAGCCAAATTTCAAATTCCTCCTTATCCTTATGGGAAACTCAAAGGCTTTCGAGAAGGACGATGGTACGGGGGAATTTCCTTACCTGATTGGAGTTCGCAACGAATTTCGCACCGACTTTGCGAAAGTCGACCCAGGACGCAAAAAGTGGCGTATGTTCAGTTTGAAACCAACAACGGATTCGGGCCGTAGACCTTGGTGCGGAGAGTTTGTACACTCGAAGCTCTGGATTGTCGACGACCAGTACGTGGCTGTTGGGTCTGCAAACTGTGACGATCGTGGGTACACTTACGATACTGAGATTATGGCCGGTATTACGGAAGAAATTCTTGAACGTGCTGCAGGAGGAAGGTTCGCCCGTGACCTTCGAATCGCGCTTTGGCGCAAACATCTTGGTCTAGATCATTCACATTTTGTGAAATTTTCCGTCGGTTTGAAGCATTGGCTGACCCTTCCAGCTTCTGCTATGGTTTTTGATTCCTCCGATTTGGAAAAGAGTTCCTTTTTAAACAATACAAAAGGATTGACGCGTGATGACCCTACTGCTAATTTCCGATGGACTCATTGGTTCGATCCGGATGCGGACAAGCTTTGATGTCATCATACAATAATGAAGCATAGGGACGGTTCGAGACTGCTGAAAAACTCTCTCCCCGCGGTCATTAAAGACAAAACAACCCCAAGACAAGGCCGAAGTGTCTTCGATATGTAAATTGCTGGGTTATCGAAGATAAAACGGCCTTTTAAAATGGGCAAAATGTCTTTGATAAGGCTTAATAGCTTTAATTCGGTTCTGTTAATTTACCCTATAATCCTTCTTTCACCAACCTGCCCCTTTAGTACAACAAGAAAAAGCCGCCAAAAGTAGCAGCCTTTCTTCATTTTTGTGTTATATGTGAATATAGCCGATTTGTTTACTCACCTACTAGTCCATCACCATCCCGATCGTCCATATATTTATAGAGCCATGAATCACGCGTAATTGGCATTTTAAAGCCAGCAGCTTTGGCTTCAGCGATCGTAACACTTCCATTATGATTGGTATCCACCTTACTAACATCTTCATTACTAATTACCGTTTCGTTTGTTGGTACATTGTCTGTTTTCGGTGGGGTACTGCTCGTACCTGTCGTTTCCCCTAAATTTTTGTTCACTTCATCTGGGTTTACATTGTCAAATTCATCTGTAATGGATCTTCCCTGTAATTTATATGTGTATTTATAATGGTTAGGAATTTGCGTCTGAGTATTTGGATATTTAATCACTGCTACGAAATCTGTACAACCTCCTGCATCTCGAATCACTTTTTCCATATAGGCTTGATCGCCGTGCCTATTGAGAATGCTGTCTTGAGGTGTAATGTTATATGAGTTAGATACTCCCCCAAGTGAGTCAGCAATCACATGCCCTTCATCTAATTCTTGACTCTCTGTACCAGGAACCTTTGCTTCATCAGAATAGTATCTCCCAGACGATAAAACATGTTCAGTATTTGGATTTTGGAGTATTATATTTTTTGCTTCAACACGAATTAGCTGTCCGTATTCATTTGTAAAAGCCCAATATTCCCTGTCGCCATACCCGACATCAACTCTTACATTCGGCTTTCTAGAACCTGACATATCTCCACCATCTACTACAATTAGTGTATATTTATTGTAGTCAAAGTCACCATTAACACTTGTTATCGTTGGTGTACTAGTGGCAGGAACGCTTGGACTGACTCCGCTTTCACTTTTCGTTTTTTCTGCCTTTTCTTTAACCTTAGCTACACCCTGTTCCTTTTTTTTCCCTTCTATTTTTGTTTCAGCATTTTCCACTTTGCCAGTTGTTTCATTTGATGAACAGGCTGCAAGGAAAACTAATAAAAACGCCATAAATATGTAGGTTAATTTCTTCATGAATTATCCCCTTTTTGTAAATATCTTAGAAATACCAATACTATTATACTGCTAATACACTTCAAAAAAGGAAGAAATAATAATTTAAAAAGGATTCCAATCTAAAGCTAAAATCCTTATAATCATAACTCCAACAAATTTTATTCCCATATGATTATCCTTAATGTTATTAACCTAGTTTTGGTAAAATTCCTTATTCCATTAAAATGCAGCTTTAGTTCAAAAAGAAAAAGCCGCCTGAAATGGCAGCTGTTCTTGAATAAACGCACCCGTTACTTCAATAAGGAATTTAGGTCTCGATGATATTAACTATGTCTTTATGAATAATATCTTTTGGCAAATCAGGTAAAACTTTCATTGGAAATACACAATTTATTTCCTTTGATAATTTTGAAGCAAATGGAATAGGACCTGTTACCTCTAATACAAAGTCAGGTGCTGGTGGGAGATGTAGAACTTCCCAATCTTCTTTTACAAAAAAGGATCTCGAAAAAATATTCCCCTCTTCAATATTGATTTGACCAATTCCATATAACTGTGACCCATCATTCAAAACGCCTTTTATCCTCACCCAATAATCCTCTTGAAAGTCACTAACATCTTTATCAATTTCGAAAGGTTCTACTAGTTCATCCAGTTCATCTGCATCAAATTCAACGGTTTTCCAAACTGGATGAACATCAAAATCACCTAGTTCTAACTCATGAATAGATTTTCTTTTCATATATGCCCTCCATTTTAATCCTTATTAAACAAGCCTGCCACGTTAGTCAAATAGGAGAAAAAGGGGTGCCGCAGCAACTCCCTCTTGAACTCAAGCACCCGTTAGTTGAACAAGCCTTATTAATTATAGAACCTTCTGTGGTTATGGAATGTGATTTATTTTTAACGATTTTTTATTATGTATTCATATTTTGGCTACACTAATTGCCTTTTTAACTGCCTCTGCTAATTGACCAGACACTATTTTCTTCCCTAATGGAATAATCTGTTCCTCCAATATGACATATCCTCGGCGTGGGATTCTTTCGTGGGGTTCTATCTGAAATCCATTCTCTTTTGTCCAATATAATATGATTATTTTTAGATTTTTTGTTGCTCTTCCATAACCTCTTATTCCAAGTTCTCTTTCAATGTATGTCTGTTTTTTTTCCTCATCTGGTTCTTTCGAGTGGCATAATTCCAAAGACCTTAATAATGTTTCTTCCAACTCCTCATCATTGTAGGGAAAATTAAGTTTAGAAATTACATCGATTTCCGTAGCTATGCCGCCATATTTTTGAGAATCGCCCATTGTTATGAAAATCAAATTATCTAATGGGTCACAATAGATTTGTACCATACCATAATCTTTAATCATAATTAACCTCATTCCAACTTTTAATTACCAAACAGATTCTATAAGAAATAATCATCTCTCTCCATTGTATTCTAAATCTTTCTTCAACTAAACTGCTTACGTTAGTGACACAAGAAAAGCTGCCTAAATGACAGCTTTGGTCTTTAACTCAAGCACCCGTTAGTTGAATAAATTATTCATCTTATCATACTACCATCTATAAGAATTAGAATTTCATTTATTAAACCCTTTCACAGTTCCATTGAATCAAGCTACAAATTGGGTTAAGCAATTTTTCTTCGGATCTTGCCAACCACCAACAACAGCAAGGGAATCCCTAACTCATAGACCGGAAATGCAATTGGAATTACGAAAAACATGTAATAATAATGGGTAAATATCTGGATATTTTTAATCGACACAGCCATGATAAACGAAATAGGAGCAAGAAACCATGCTACTTTTCGCCAATCCTTCAGGTGTAACATTTGTGCTGTTCCATAACAAGCGAGAAACATATATAATGCCAGTTTTACAAAAATACTGAAAAACCAAATAATTACAATCAGAATATCCACATTTTGAATGAATTCCATGACGGATATGAACCGGCTCAAATCGTAAACCGGATACAAAAATCTTGAAGGCAAATTCGGACCGAATGTTAAAATCACCGCTAATGTTCCGATCGTTACCATCAAAACGGCCAGTCCTACTCCCCACATCGCCCTTGATGACGCTTTGTCCGGTTTGTCCATAAAGAAGACGAACATTGTCATCATGACAGACTCTCCAAAAAAAGCGGCTACAGGGGTATAGGAACCTTTCAGGATTGGAAGCAATCCAGAATCTTGATAAATGGGTAGCATATTATGCCAATTCATATTTCCAAGATTCAAAATGATTACAAACGTTATCATTAAAAGCACCATGGGCCCAACGATTTCACTTAAGCGTCCAATGCCTTCCACCCCACCCTGGTAAATGATAAAAATAACCAGTAACATGGCAGTAAATACAATGACCCACAAAGGTGTATTATGAAACAACGCGGTAATAATGAAATCACCAAATTCACGGACGGTTATCCCATTAATCCAGTACCATACAAGTAAGTAGGGAATCACCATCAGCTTTCCTAGCCATTTACCGAGAATGGTTTGACTAAATTCAATCATAGTTTGTTTCGGATAAAGCGAACCGAGTTTGGTTGCCAGAAAAGTAAGGGCAATCCCAACAAGCCCTGCAATCACTATCGAGATCCATGCATCTTGTTTGACAGTACGGATCGTTGATGGGATGATTAGAAGAATTGTTTGTCCCACTTCCAAAGTGAACATCATCCAAAAGATTTGCGTGCCAGAGATTTTCATTGAAACTCTCACAACCCATACACCTCCTTATTTTTTTATTTCATTTTTCTTTACTTGCAACGATGGTCCGGTCAGACCTACTCGCCGAATGGTCAGATTTGCATGGACAGAGACCTGTACTTTTCGAAACGGTTTGGCCCAATTTTTCTTTAGTCCTTTCCATTTGGATGGATACTTTTGATGAATAGCTTCTCCCAAGCCAAAGATATCGGTTCCGTATTGTTCTTGAACCTTTTGGATGGTTTGGAGAGCTTGTTTTTCGGCCTTTTTTTCCAATGCATGTTCTAAAAGAGTAAGATTTTTAGGCTGTGTAAGATCTAAATTCGTATTGTTCTCTTGAATAGTTCCTTCACCAGAAAGAACAATGTCACACTTGATGGTTTTCCCGCGAATACTGGGTTTTATTTTACTGCCGATTTTCGTCAAATATAAACTAGCATTTTCACTTCCTTTTTGGATAGTTTCCGTAATAGTCAGTTTACTTAAACGATTAGCCACCCAGAGCGATGTCGACTCTTCCTGATTATTTAAAAATCCTACCAATTTAAGGTCTTTATTAAAAATCGCTCCACCTTCAATTTGAAATCCTTTGGTACCCGGTTGTTCTTGTTTATTAGAACTAGGGATCATTTGAAGAACGGGTAAGATAGGGGTGATTCCGTCACTCGAACCAGCAATAAGAAAATTTACTAAAGACCTGTCTCCCAATCCACCTGTTTGTGCATGTACTTTTTGTGCCCCAATTGCTGGGATATTTTCTAAAGGAGTGGATGATTCCAGAAACTGTTTTGCAGTACTCCCCTTTACTACGATCGCATCTGCTCGTAATCTTATATCAGGATCACGGCTATAGTTATCTAATACATCAGCTAGACCGTTTCTAGCCAATTGTTCTCCAATAACAATCACACGATGGTGCCCTCGAAAGACTTCTCTTGACAATTTTTTTTGTATCATTTGTACAGCTTCAAGTGTGTTCTTTCCAGTTCCTGACTCTATAAAAAACGGTTCTCCTGAATTACTACTCCCACTCTGTCCGATTCCCATCTTTGAAGGTATGATAAATTGAGCGCTTATTTCAAGCTCGTTATTTTTCGCTTGATCAAGTCCCAAGCCCAATTCTATTGCTAGATCGTTTAACTCCGTCCGATCCCAACAGCCTGTTAAAAAAAATAAAAAAACGACCAGTATCATACAAAGTACCTTGTGCAGGATCATTCTGTCTCTCTCCCTCGTTTCGGTCCTGGTTTTTGTCCATCTGGCATACGCATTTTATCCTTACCAGATACCAATAAAGGGCGGCGGGTCATGTTCCACCGAGGAGTTCGGATTAAAATGTCCTTCAAATCACGAGGAATCTGAGGTGCAACCGGGCTTAGATAAGGAATACCAAAAGAACGAATGTTGGTTAGATGGATCATAATCGCAATAGTGCAAATAGCAACACCATACAGCCCTAGCATCCCCGCCATTAGCAGCATAGGGAAGCGTAGCATTCGATAGGCTGTTCCCAAGTTATAGCGTGGAAAAGCAAACGACGAAATACCAGTTGTAGCCACAACAATGACCAAGGGTGCCGAGATAATGCCTGCTTGCACGGCTGCTTGTCCGATGACAAGTGCAC
>NZ_JBALOS010000131.1:385-4369 GCF_036962765.1 Neobacillus drentensis | reverse complement strand
CCAGCTTCCCTCAAACCTTCAAACATAAATTCCATCATTAGCGCTTCTATGACAGCCGGGAAAGGAATGCTTTCACGCGCCGATGCAATACTAATAAGTAAATTTGTCGGGATCAATTTCGGATGAAAGGTCGTAATAGCAACGTATAGAGAAGGAAGAAATAATGAAACATTGATTAAAACAAAACGTATCCATCGAACAAAGGTTGTGTAAACGGATCGTTCATAATAATCCTCCGTTGCCTGCAGACCTGTCCAGAATGTCATAGGAAGGATCAGAACGAAGGGTGTGTTATCTACTAAAATGGCAATTTTCCCTTCTAGTAGGCTTGCACAAACTGCATCCGGCCGTTCGGTATTCTGAATTTGAGGAAAAGGTGAAAAAGGTTGATCCTCAATAAACTCTTCAATAAAGGCTGACTCCAACACCCCATCAATTTGTATTCGCTGAACCCTTTGCCGAACTTCCTTCAATACCGAATTTGGAGCAATCCCCTCAATGTAGGCAATTACCACATCTGTTTGTGATAATTCCCCAATCGAATAAGGTTCCATTTTTAGCCTTGGGCTCCGAATTCTTCGGCGAAGAAGGCTCGTATTGACTCTTAGCGTTTCCGTAAACCCGTCCCGAGGGCCACGAACAGAAATCTCGGCAGAAGGCTCTTCAATACTACGTTTTTCAAACCCTTTTAAATCAGCAACCAAGGCTTGATTCTCCCCGTCTGTTAGAACGACGATATTAGCTTTCATTACTGCCTCTATAACCTCACGAACCTTTGAAACCGTCTTTAATTGAGAAACAGCGACAAGTTGCTCTTGAATGATTTCACCTATTGAGTTCACACCCTTTAATCCATTAGGCATACCTTCAAACAACATTGGTTTTAAAACAACCTGGTCCACTGTTTTGGTATCCACCAATCCATCTATATAAACCAGAAGCATTTTAGTTTGCCCATTGACGAGAATGGGACGAAAAACAATATCGGAACAATTGTCAAAAACTTGTTTCAAAACCTTTTCATTCACGGATATATCCTGTTCGAGTTCACCATCTTGACCATTTTGGAGTAGTATGCTGGTATTCTCAAGTTCCTGAATATCCTTTTTTAATCGCTTAATATTATGAATTTTTCTCATCATACTACCCCATTAATCATATGTTTTATGTATTTTATATTCGGAACTTAATGTTAATGATTCCTTTACAGCAAATTTTCACATACTTTACCACCAAATCGTTTTGAATATATAATGATTTTCAGAAGGTAAGGTCATTTGTCTGAAGAAAATACACCCTCGACATCTTTTTTATAGTCCCCACACTCACAGGAAAATTATTCAAGTATTTCTGCCAAATACTTAAAAAGGAATCGATTTTCATCGATTCCTGAAATTATGCTACTACTTATGAGTTAAGTGTTAATTACTTCTAAATAAATGATAAAATAAATTTCTCCCCTACATTAATAATTTGTCTAATCATAGAAAACCGCGGATGAATTTAGGGTTTACAAATATTAAAATACGTACCAATTTGTGAAACTTTTCACTTAAACTAATCTGCTTCGTTAGCACAATAAGAAAAGGAGTTGACGCAGCAACTCCTTTTTCAACTAAAGCACCCGTTAGTTACATAAGGATTTACTTTTTAAATTCTTTGTACTCGTCAATATAAAAAGCAACATAACCACAATTTGGGCATACAGCTGCTTTTGCTCTTGCAGATATATTATTGAAAAACCCTTTACCTTTTTGACTAATTTTAATCCTATTCAAATCACCTTCAACAGTTACTTTACATTCTTCTATCATTTCAGTTTGACATTGATTACAAATCCTATTCATTTCAAACACTCCTATTATTTTGACTGAAAAATTTATCGCTTAACTTATTTCGACAATAAAGTGTCGTTTTCCTTGTGCAACTATTCTGCTTCGTTAGCTCAATAAGAAAAGCTGCCAAGAATGACATCTGGATGTTCAACTCTTGCACCCGTTACTTTAAGTACATTCCTTCACAATCTACTTAAATTTGTTTAATACTCCACTTCTGTACTCTTCCAAGGCTTGTTCTTGTGCATTTATTAATAAAAAGGAGTGACCAAGAATAAAATGGGAATTCGGGCTACTTATCTCTATGTTTCAAGTGCAGTTAATGGAGAAATACAAATTTACAATATTAATAATCCAGAAATACCTTTTCATGTAGGGGAGTTTATCAGGCAAATTTAAACTTTCCCTCTGGATTGGCTATCAAAAGAAAGGCTCTTTACGTAGCAAATCAAGGGAATAATACTGTCAAGTATTTGCACCGAAAAGGATAATCAACAATACGATAGAACTCTAAACAAATGTCTTATTAATTAGAACACATTCTACCAAGGAGTGCAGCTGATTGTATTGATTTGTGTTACAAAATTAATTTCGACGTTCGTCTCGAACAACATCAGTTATTTTCTATATGTTCTATCACTTTACCTCACTAAAACATATTCAATATTTGAGTCGTATCGGAAATTTACCGAATGCGTTTGTGGATAAGAGTTGTTTGTGCTTTATACCTAAGCATACGCACTAGGCTTATAACATGCCCTTAGATTGAATTCTATGTTAAAAGAATACTTAGAAAAGGGAAGAAGGGGGATAGAATCTCTTAAAACGCCGCTACGATTCGGTATGAGAGCATGTGTAGGGTGTGCGTACTTAACTGACTTTCTATGCTTCCAATAAATGGGCTGTAATTGACACTTAAAGGAACTTGGAGAGTTTCTTGTATACAGATGCTCTAAGCTATCTCTTGTATTATAATTAACTTATGGAAAAGAGGTAAAAACTGGGGATGGGAAAATGCTGTTGATAAAGAAGATGCAATTGATTTAGAAGAAGCAACAAATTCAATTGAATCCGGAAACCAACCAAAACCATCTGTTATCCGTAGAGCAACGGAGTCTTTAAACAAATAAGACCAGTTGTAGAGGATACTTCCTATTTAGCAACTCAAATAGATAAAGTAAGCATTTGGGAATTTAAAGCTTGTGGATAGTATACATCCGCAAGCTTTTTCTGTACTAACTGCTATATTGTATGTTCAACTTTGTTCTTAAACTCTGTAATAGCGAATTTTTAATACACCTAAGAATACTCACAAAGTCGAAAAGTCTTAATTGATGAGATTTCATCATTTGTCCATCCACGATGAATGTTGTAGAGAAGTGGAGAGTTTCCAAGGTTATCTAAATACATCATACGGCCTCTGAAGTCTCTGTGTTCAAATATTAGTGCCACAGTATGTGGTCCTAATTCAAAAGAAGAAATTCTGTCATTCCAATGACTTCCTACGTATGACTGAATGTGGTTTGCAAGCAAATATTGGTTCTCACCACCTGCATTGACATGCTCATAATAAGTGACTTTTGAAGCACCAAAACTACCAGGGCAAAGTCGATAAGTTTTAATCGATGAGATTTTGTCCTGCAACTCACCTTTATGAATGTTAAAGAGTTTTTGTTCGCCAGACCAGTTTTCTAAATAATTGACTTTGCCTTTAAAGCCTCTGTCTTCAAAAAAAAGTATCAAAGTCATAGGTGCAATGCTTATAGAAGAAATTTTGTCATTATAAAAGTCTCCCACGTATTCAATAAACTCTCCTGAATACACTGTCAAACCCATACCTTTTCCATCGATATGCTCAAAAAATCGGTTCTTAAGGTTCATATCGTAACTAGGCATAATCAAACCTCCTATAAAATTTAATTCGAGTGAATATATGCCGATTTCCCCCTAAAAATGTTCATTTTTCATTAGATTTGACATTTTACTTAATACCTTCGTTGTTGGTAATCATTGAGTTGTTTAATAATCCTTTCTTACTGCCATCATTTTAAGCGAGAAAAAGTGAGAACTCTTGTTTAACTAACCTGCTTCGTTAGTCCAATAAGAAAAGCCACCGAAATGGCGGCTTGATCTTAAACTCTTGCACCCG
>NZ_JBALOS010000131.1:0-351 GCF_036962765.1 Neobacillus drentensis | reverse complement strand
CCGTTACTTTAAGTACATTACTTCACAATTTTGAATGGGTATAAATAACTTGAAATTTTAGTCGCCAACATAGAAAATGGCTTGAAAAAGACAAATAAAAAATTCTGGCTCCTGTATAGGGCATTCCTCTTCAATTTCTAAATATGTCTTGAACCATTCAGTAGTTTTCATTTTCCATCTTGCTACTTCTCTACCTTGATGATAAAGTTTTGCCCAATCCATCATTTCTTTTTTTACTAAATAATCTGCCGAATCATTTGTAATGAGGAATTCGGGGACAACTACTTGCCAAGATTTATTACTAACATAAAATACTTCATTGGTTTTACAGTTTATCACTCTATACTCTGG
>NZ_JBALOS010000130.1:33942-59225 GCF_036962765.1 Neobacillus drentensis | reverse complement strand
AGGACGCGGAAAAAAGTACGCAACGGTCACTCTCTAAAAGGTCCACAGTGCTCGTGCATCAAGAACTCCCAAGACCGGTCACTATAAGTTACATAGACCAATGTAAAAATAAAATTTCGAAAGAGGATGCCGCTCCCCCATTGTCCATAAGAGAAAGATCTCCAGCCGGCCAACTACATTTAAGAACAACTCAATTGGAACGGTTGATAAAAAATTGTCAGCAGTGTCCCTGATCTAGTTGTTCTTTTTTTATTCTATAAAATATTTTCCCATCAATCGTTTTTACAAGCAAACATTGCAAAGACTAATCATGATTGAGGTGATTTGATGAATTGGATGGAATTTTTGCATCACTATAAGCTGGTAAGCATTATAATAGCTGCTATTATTGCAAGGGTCATTGTCTTTATTATTAATAAAACGGTTCATAATTTTTTCATAAAGACCAATTTCATTGAAGAGCGGAAAGAGCAAACGATTGAAAGTATGATACGCTCGTTAACCAAATATACAGCAACGATTAGCTTCATCTTTTTTGCCATATCTCAATATGTAAGCAATTTTGGCAGAATACTGGCTGGGGCCGGGGTAGTCGGTGTAATCGTTGGATTTGGAGCCCAAAGCATTATTAAAGATATTCTCTCGGGAGTTTTCTTGATTTATGAAAAACAACTGCATAAAGGTGATTTTATCACCATCAATAATACCTTTAATGGAACTGTTGTGGACATAGGATTAAGGTTCTTAAAGATACGAGAATGGAGTGGTAAGGTATTAACCATCAGCAATGGAGAAGTAAAACAAATTCATAACTTCAATATTGAGCAAATGCGGGTGATTGAAAGAGTAGTGGTGAGCTACCGGGAAAATCCTGAAAGGGTGTTTGATGTTCTCGAGATGGCAGTCGATAAAATCAATGAACAGCATGAAGACTGTTTAAAATTAGACCCAACAAACTGCCCGGTAGAACCGTTCAAAGTATATGGGATGACCACGATCAATTCCGGATACAGAGGGATAGAATATACGATTACGGGCCTTGTCGATGATGCCTATTACTGGGATGCCGCAACAGAAGCAAGGCGGATTATCGCTCAAACCTTGTATGATTATGAGATAAAACTAGCAGAGGACACAATGTTGCTAAAACAGGTTGACAATGTTTTTTTAAAAGAGGGAAAATAATGATGGAAAGTGAGGTACATAATGTCAATGGGAAAGAAGAAAATGCAATTTGAGTTACAGGAAAATGAAAGTATTGAGGACTGCTTGAATAGAATGAAAAAGTTGGGCTATACACCTGTACGCCGAACGGAAAAGCCCATTTTTCAAGAAATAAAAAATGGAAAAGAAACCATTTATGAACCAGTTGCGCGCCAAATTATCTTTGAAGGCGCACTAATTGAGTAAAACACGAACGTTAAAGTTTTATTTGAAAATATTGTTCGATTAATTGGGTTGACACCTAAATGAGTTGATTGTAAGATATAGAAGTGATTTAAACAATTTATCTTTACCCTCGTATATCCATGGGAATATGGCCCATAAGTTTCTACCCAATAACCGTAAATTATTGGACTATGAGGGAAAGTCAATAGGTCTGGCACATTAAGGGGATGCCCCTTAATTTATGATGTCATTATCATCATAATGCCCGGACAAATGGCTTTCTCTTACCAGAGATGCTATTTGTCCGGGCATTTTTAATTTAGCCGATTAACCGTAAGGATTAGAACATATCTCAAAACTAGTAGGTCGCGAAGGGGAGAAGAGAAATGAATCTGGTTGGTGTCATTATGGGGAGCACGTCGGATTGGGAAACAATGAGACATGCGTGTGATATACTAGATCAGTTTGAAGTTCCATATGAAAAAAAGGTTGTTTCAGCACACCGCACACCTGACTTGATGTTTAGCTATGCAGAGGAAGCAAGGGGAAAAGGGATTAAAGTTATTATTACCGGAGCCGGCGGGGCAGCTCATTTGCCGGGCATGGTGGCGGCGAAAACAACTTTGCCTGTCATCGGGGTTCCTGCTCCATCTAAAGCCTTAAACGGATTAGACTCCTTGCTATCAATCGTACAAATGCCAGGAGGGGTACCAGTGGCCACAGTGGCAATAGGAAAAGCAGGTGCCGTGAATGCCGGATTACTGGCTGTTCAAATTTTAGCAACGCAAGACCTTGAACTTGCCGAAAAATTAGAAACTAAACGAGAAGCTACCAAACAAGATGTGATAGAAAGCAGTGATCAACTTGTCTGAAAAAACAATTTTACCTGGAGCAACGATTGGAATCATCGGCGGCGGTCAATTGGGGAGAATGATGACATTAGCAGCAAAGGCGATGGGTTTTCGGATTGCGGTGTTAGAACCAGAAGCGAATTCACCATGTGGACAGGTAGCCGATGTTGAAGTGATTGGGGCCTATAGTGATCGAGAGGCCATCAGCCAATTAGCGGAACTCAGTGATGTCATCACCTATGAATTTGAAAACATTGATGCAGACACGTTAAACTGGCTTTGTGAACAGGCGAATGTGCCACAAGGTCCTGAACTATTAACAATCACACAGGACCGAATCAAAGAGAAACGGGCCATTCAACAGGCAGGGTTGGATACAGCTGCATATGAGGATATATACAGCACAGAGGACTTATTTTTAAAAATAGAAACAATCGGCTATCCAGCGGTTTTAAAAACAGCCAGAGGCGGTTATGATGGGAAAGGCCAGTTAGTGATTAAAGACAAACAAGATCTTTTCCAAGGAGAGACGCTTCTCAACCACGGAGCCTGTGTGTTAGAAAAATGGATCCCGTTTGAAAAAGAAATTTCCGTTATTGTAACCCGGAAACAGAACGGTGAAACGGCGATTTTTCCTGTAGCGGAAAACGAACACGAAGAAAATATGCTACATAAAACGATTGTTCCGGGGCGAATTTCAGAGATTACCAAAGAGACAGCGATTCAGATGGCAAAACAGTTAGCTGACTCCCTTAGTTTAGTAGGTACGCTTGCTGTGGAAATGTTTGTTACGAATAACGGAACCATTTACATCAATGAATTAGCTCCACGTCCTCATAATTCAGGACATTATTCAATTGAAGCCTGCGAGACCTCACAATTTGAACAGCATATCCGCGCCATCTGTAATTGGCCGCTTGGAAGTACGGAGTTGTTAAAACCAGCTGTTATGGTCAATCTATTAGGAGAACATCTTGAAAACTTAAATGAAAGCATTCCAAAGGTAAAAGACTGGAAAATTCATTTATATGGAAAAAAAGTTCCGAAAATAAAACGGAAAATGGGTCATGTGACTATTTTAAGAAATAGTGTCGAGGATGCACTAAAAGAGGCTGAAATGAGCAACATATGGAAAACAGCAAAAGAAAAGATCGGGGGATAAAAGATGTTAGATCGTTATACAAGACCAGAAATGGGAGCTATTTGGACAGAGGAAAACCGCTTTAACGCTTGGCTTGAGGTAGAAATACTAGCGTGTGAAGCATGGGCAGAACTAGGTGACATCCCAAAGGAAGATGTGCAGAAACTTCGTGAAAATGCCTCTTTCAATATCGACCGCATTAAAGAGATTGAAGAAGAAACAAGACATGATGTAGTTGCTTTTACCCGCGCTGTATCTGAGACATTAGGGGAAGAGAAGAAATGGGTTCATTACGGATTAACGTCAACGGATGTTGTCGATACGGCCCTATCTTATATCTTAAAGCAAGCCAATGCTATTATCCAAAAGGACTTGGAAAACTTTATTGAGATTTTAAGAAACAAGGCACAAGAACATAAATTCACAGTAATGATGGGACGCACGCACGGGGTCCATGCTGAGCCGACAACATTTGGCTTAAAGCTTGCCTTATGGTATGAAGAAATGAAACGAAACCTGGAGAGATTTAAGCAGGCAGCAGAAGGGATTGAGTATGGGAAAATCTCTGGTGCAGTCGGTACTTACGCCAATATTAATCCGTTTGTAGAACAATATGTTTGTGAAAAATTAGGACTGCAACGGGCACCAATTTCGACGCAGACCTTACAGCGTGACCGTCATGCTCACTACATGTCAATAATCGCCTTGATTGCCACTTCGATAGAGAAATTCGCCGTTGAGGTTCGTGGGCTGCAAAAGAGTGAAACGCGTGAAGTGGAAGAGTTTTTTGCAAAAGGACAGAAGGGATCCTCAGCGATGCCGCATAAACGGAATCCAATTGGTTCCGAGAATATGACGGGGATTGCTCGTGTGATCCGCGGGTATATGCTGACTGCGTATGAAAATGTACCACTTTGGCATGAGCGTGATATTTCCCATTCATCAGCGGAACGGATCATCTTACCTGATGCAACAATCGGTTTGAATTATATGCTGAATCGTTTCGGGAATATTGTGAAGAACTTGACTGTTTATCCGGAGAATATGAAGCGTAACATGGAGCGGACACTGGGCTTAATTTACTCCCAACGCGTATTGCTCGCATTAATTGATAAAGGTTTATCCCGTGAAGAATCGTATGATACCGTGCAGCCAAAGGCAATGGAAGCATGGGAAAAACAAGTTCCCTTCCGCAGCTTGATTGAAGCTGAGGAAAAGATTACTTCGTTGCTATCGGAAGCAGAAATTGCAGATTGCTTTGATTATAACTATCATCTGCAACATGTAGATACGATTTTTGCTCGCTTAGGGTTGAATGAGTAAGGCTTTATGTGACCAAAAAATGAAAAAAGTAGCCGTGCGGTAACAAAGAGAGGCTTTATGCTACCCAAGACATAAAAAAGGTATCTGCACGGTAACAAAGAGAGGTATTAAGTGACCGAAATCGTGAAAAAGGCGGTAACTCGGTCACCCATGCCCCTTAATTAGCATGAAGATTCCCAATATTGAAAATTAGGAGGCACTTCCACGATGACAGAACTTCTTTATGAAGGAAAAGCGAAACGGATTTACGCAACAGATGACGAGCAAATTGTTTTAGTTGAGTACAAAGATTCGGCAACGGCGTATAACGGACAAAAAAAGGCTGATATCACCGGCAAAGGCCGCCTTAATAACGAGATTACTAGTTTGTTATTTTCAAAGTTGAAAGAACGAGGAATTGAGTCCCACTTCATTAAGCGTATTTCAGAAACGGAGCAATTGGTGAAGAGAGTATCCATTATTCCCCTCGAAGTGGTTGTTCGAAATGTGGCAGCTGGCAGCTTTTCAAAAAGGTTGGGAATCGAGGAAGGGCGCGAGTTATCAGGGCCAATCGTTGAGTTTTACCTAAAAAATGATGAACTCGGGGATCCGCTGTTAACGATCGATCATGCTCTTGAATTAAAACTAGCATCACAAGAGGAAATCGCGCAATTAAAAGAAAAGGCCTTAGAGATTAATACCGTGTTAGCCGAGTTTTTTGCAAACCTAGGGATCCGTCTGATTGATTTCAAACTTGAATTTGGCAAGGACGCAGAAGGAATGGTTTTACTTGCCGATGAGATTTCCCCAGACACTTGCAGACTGTGGGATCAACAAACAAATGAAAAGCTCGATAAGGACGTATTCCGCCGCGATTTAGGAAGTTTAACAGATGCCTATGAAAATATTTTAGCGAGATTGGGAGGACATCAGCATGTATAAAGTAAAGGTATTTGTCACATTAAGAGAAAGTGTTTTAGACCCTCAGGGAAAAGCGGTAACGAACTCTTTACATTCTTTAAACTATAAGGAAGTGGCCGATGTCCGCATCGGTAAATATATGGAATTAACCATTGAAAAATCTGATCGTGATATTAATGAAGTAATCAATGAAATTTGTACCAACCTTTTAGCGAATCCGGTGATTGAAGATTACCGTTACGAAGTAGAGGAGTGTGTTACTCTGTGAAATTTGCGGTCATCGTCTTTCCTGGATCAAATTGTGACGTTGATATGTTCCATGCCATTCAAGATGAATTGGGTGAACAAGTGGAATATGTTTGGCATGATACTGAAAGCTTAGAAGAATTTGATGGAATTCTGCTTCCAGGCGGCTTTTCATATGGCGATTATTTGCGCACCGGAGCTATCGCTAGATTTAGTAATGTCATGAAGGAAGTTATTAAAGCTGCAGAAGCAGGAAAGCCGGTCCTTGGAGTATGTAACGGATTCCAAATTCTGCTTGAAGCAGGGTTACTTCCTGGGGCTATGAGACGAAATGAAAGCCTATCGTTTATTTGCAAGCCTGTCGAATTAAAGGTGGAAAACAACCAAACAATGTTTACCTCCGCATATGAACCTAACCAAACGATTATGATCCCTGTCGCACACGGGGAAGGAAACTACTATTGTGACGAGGAAACACTCGCGAAACTGAAAGAAAATAATCAAATCATCTTTACCTATAACCAGAATCCGAACGGAAGTCTCGCTGATATTGCCGGCATTACCAATGAAAAAGGAAATGTTCTTGGTATGATGCCACACCCAGAAAGAGCTGTCGATGAATTGCTCGGCGGCGCAGATGGACTAAAATTGTTTCAATCGATTGTAAAAGCTTGGAGGGAAGCACATGTTGTCAACGCTTGAACCAAATCCTAATCAGATCAAAGCAGAAAAAATCTATCAGCAAATGGGTTTGTCCGACGAAGAATTTGCAATGGTTGAAAACATTCTTGGCCGTACACCGAATTATACCGAAACAGGCCTATTCTCTGTTATGTGGTCGGAACATTGCAGCTACAAAAATTCTAAGCCGATTCTTAGAAAGTTCCCAATTACAGGCGAGCGAGTTCTGCAAGGACCTGGTGAAGGTGCCGGTATCGTTGACATTGGTGATGAACAGGCCGTTGTTTTTAAAATAGAAAGTCATAATCACCCATCAGCTATTGAACCTTATCAAGGAGCTGCAACCGGGGTGGGCGGTATTATCCGCGATGTTTTCTCAATGGGAGCAAGACCAATCGCGATGTTAAACTCGCTTCGCTTCGGGGAACTGGATTCAGCCCGGGTCCGCTACTTATTTAAAGAGGTCGTTGCAGGGATTGCCGGCTATGGAAACTGTATTGGAATTCCAACCGTTGGCGGCGAAATCCAATTCGACCCATGCTATGAAGGAAACCCGCTCGTCAATGCGATGTGTGTGGGCTTAATCGACCATAAAGATATCAAAAAAGGGCAAGCACATGGGGAAGGCAATACGGTTATGTACGTTGGTGCGAAAACCGGCCGTGACGGAATCCATGGTGCAACATTCGCTTCTGAGGAATTAACTGAACAATCGAGTGAAGACCGTCCAGCAGTTCAAGTTGGCGATCCATTCATGGAGAAGCTGTTGTTAGAAGCTTGCTTAGAACTAATTCATTGTGATGCACTAGTTGGAATTCAAGATATGGGTGCAGCGGGACTTATTAGTTCATCTGCGGAAATGGCCAGTAAAGCTGGAATGGGCATTGAGATGAATTTAGACTTGGTGCCACAGCGTGAAACAGGAATGACCGCTTATGAAATGATGTTGTCAGAATCTCAAGAGCGGATGTTGATTGTTGTTAAAAAGGGAAGAGAACAAGAAATCGTTGAGCTTTTTGAAAAATATGGCCTAGAGGCCGTAGGTATTGGAACGGTTACTAGCGATAAACAGATGCGCATATTCCATAAAGGAGAAATCGTGGCGGATGTTCCGGCTGATGCACTAGCGGAAGAAGCACCGGTTTACCATAAGCCATCAAAAGAACCAAGCTATTTTGCTGAATTCCAAGCAATGGAAAACGAAGTTCCTCAGGTTGACGATTTGAAAGAAACGTTAGTAAGCCTTTTAAGCCAGTCAACGGTAGCTAGCAAGGAATGGGTTTATGAGCAGTATGACTATATGGTGCGTACGAACACGGTCGTTTCCCCAGGTTCTGATGCAGCGGTTGTAAGAATCCGCGGCACACGAAAAGCGCTGGCGATGACAACAGATTGTAATTCCCGTTATGTCTATTTAGATCCAGAAACAGGTGGGAAAATTGCTGTAGCAGAAGCAGCCCGCAATATTGTCTGTTCTGGTGCGGAACCACTAGCTATTACTGATAACCTAAATTTCGGAAACCCGGAAAAACCAGAAGTGTTCTGGCAGATTGAAAAAGCAGCAGATGGTATGAGCGAAGCCTGCCGTGTCCTGGAAACCCCAGTTATTGGTGGGAACGTCTCTTTATATAACGAAACAAGTGGAACAGCGATTTATCCAACTCCAGTCGTCGGTATGGTTGGTTTAGTAACGGATCTTGACCATATTACCACACAGCACTTTAAGCGGAACGGCGATCTTATTTATTTAGTAGGAGAAACAAAGGATGAATTCGGCGGCAGTGAACTGCAAAAGCTTCTGAACGGAAAGGTATTCGGTAAAGCCCCTGAATTAAATGTAACGATTGAAAAAGAAAGACAAAACCAGGTTCTTGCGGCGATTCGTGCAGGAGTGGTGGAGTCAGCGCATGATTTATCAGAAGGCGGATTAGCCGTGGCATTAGCTGAATGTCTTTTCACGAATGAACAGCTTGGCGCAGAAGTAAACGTCGCTGGAAATCCAGTGTCGGCTTTATTCAGTGAAACACAATCTCGTTTTCTTTTAACCGTAAAAGCAGAACATAAGCATGAGTTTGAAAGTTTAGTAGAAGCAGTACAAATTGGTACGGTGAATAATACAGCAGCACTAGAAATTACCAATGGTGAGTCAACTGTACTTGAAGCTTCCATTGAAGAATTAAAAGCGGCCTGGAAAGGGGCGATCCCATGCTACCTGAAATCAAGGGATTAAATGAAGAGTGCGGCATCTTTGGTGTCTGGGGACACCAGGATGCAGCTCAGCTGACCTATTACGGACTTCACAGCCTGCAGCATCGTGGGCAGGAAGGGACCGGTATCGTGGTCTCTGATGGCAAAAAGCTTAAAGGGGTAAAGGGTGAAGGATTAGTTGCTGAGATTTTTACATCTGAAGCCATGAAGGAATTAACAGGTACATCTGCCATTGGTCACGTTCGTTATGCAACGGCAGGAGGCGGCGGTTACGAAAACGTCCAACCGCTCTTGTTCCATTCCCAAATGGGTAGCCTTGCGCTAGCCCATAATGGTAACTTAGTTAACGTTAATTCATTAAAACATCAGTTGGAAGCCCAAGGGAGCATTTTTCAAACCAGCTCTGATACCGAAGTTTTAGCTCACCTAATGAAAAGAAGTGGCTACTCTGATTCTAAAGACCGTGCCAAAAACGCGCTCTCGATGTTAAAAGGGGCGTATGCCTACCTTATCATGACAGAAACCGAATTAATGGTGGCACTTGATCCGCACGGCTTAAGACCTCTTTCACTGGGGTCTTTGGGTGATGCCTATGTTGTTGCATCGGAAACCTGTGCCTTTGATGTCGTGGGAGCGGAATATATTCGTGATATTCGGCCAGGAGAACTATTAATTATCAATGACCAGGGACTAGTATCTGAACAATTCGCTGTTAGTTCAACAAAAGCAATTTGTACGATGGAATATATTTATTTTTCAAGACCTGACAGCAATATTCAAGGGATCAACGTCCATACCGCCCGCAAAAATATGGGTAAAAGATTGGCAATGGAAGCTCCTATTGATGCAGATGTTGTGACAGGGGTTCCTGATTCTAGTATTTCAGCAGCAATCGGCTATGCGGAAGCAGCAGGTATTCCTTACGAAATGGGATTAATTAAAAACCGTTATGTCGGAAGAACCTTCATCCAGCCATCCCAAGCGTTACGGGAGCAAGGGGTTAAGATGAAACTCTCGGCCGTTCGTGGAGTCGTGGAAGGGAAACGGGTCATCATGGTCGACGACTCAATTGTACGAGGTACGACAAGCAGAAGAATTGTTAATCTGTTAAAAGAAGCTGGAGCGACCGAAGTGCATGTAGTCATCAGCTCCCCGCCTATTAAGAATCCATGTTTTTATGGAATTGATACATCAACAAAAGAGGAATTAATTGCCTCTGATAAAAGTGTTGAGGAAATTAGAGAACTTATTGGAGCCGATTCATTAACCTTTATCAGTGTGGAGGGCATGATGAATGCCTTAGGTCAAGAAGGAACGAATGGATATTGCCTAGGCTGTTTCAACGGAAATTACCCAACAGAAATTTATCCTGATACACTCCAATATTATTATCAGAAGTAGGAAGGAGCGAGCAGCGTGGCAAATGCGTATAAGCAAGCAGGAGTCAATATTGAAGCAGGCTATGAAGCGGTAGAGAGAATGAAAAAGCATGTTAAAAAAACAGCCCGGGCTGGCGTCCTTGGCAGTTTGGGTGGATTTGGGGGCATGTTCGATTTATCTGCACTCCAATTAAAAGAACCCGTTTTGGTGTCAGGCACCGATGGGGTAGGCACGAAATTGATGATTGCTTTTTGGATGGACCAGCATGATACGATCGGAATCGATGCGGTTGCCATGTGTGTCAATGATATTGTCGTTCAAGGGGCAGAGCCCTTGTTCTTTCTAGATTATATTGCCTGCGGTAAAGCACAGCCTGAAAAAATCGAGGCAATTGTCAAAGGGATTGCAGACGGATGTGAGCAGGCCGGCTGTGCACTCGTTGGCGGTGAAACAGCGGAAATGCCTGGTTTGTATAGTGAAAATGAATATGATTTAGCCGGATTTACAGTAGGAGCGTGTGAAAAATCGGATCTCATTACAGGTGAAACGATTCAAGAGGGGGATGTCCTGATTGGCTTAGCGTCAAGCGGCATTCACAGCAATGGCTATTCACTAGTTAGAAAAGTGTTTAATGACTGGTCGTTACTAGATTTCGTCGATGAACTCGGCTGTACATTAGGGGAAGAATTACTCAAGCCTACAAAAATTTATGTAAAACCGATTTTGTCTGCGTTGAAAAAGTTCCAACTAAAAGGTATGGCTCATATCACGGGCGGCGGGTTTATTGAAAACATTCCTCGTATGTTACCTGATGGTCTTGGAGCAGAACTGTATGAAAAAAGCTGGGAGATTCCTCCTGTGTTCAAACTAATCTCTTCTCATGGACAAATTGATTACCAAGAGATGTATAATATTTTTA
The DNA here is from genome assembly GCF_036962765.1 of Neobacillus drentensis. GTDB lineage: Bacteria > Bacillota > Bacilli > Bacillales > Cytobacillaceae > Neobacillus > Neobacillus drentensis_C. The sequence goes on along the minus strand of NZ_JBALOS010000130.1, from coordinate 48,187 downwards.
ACATGGGTATTGGTATGGTTATCGCAGTGGACCGTGAACAGGCACCTGATGTATTAGAACATTTTAAACAATCAGGGGAAACTGCCTATGAAATTGGCGTGGTTACTGGTAATAATGGAATTCAGATTAAGGCTCAAGGTGGCCGTCAATGAAAAAGATCGCGGTATTTGCATCAGGGAGCGGCAGTAATCTCCAAGCGATTATAGATGTGGTCCAAGCGGGCAAACTTGATGCAGACATTTCACTTTTAGTTTGCGACAAACCGGGTGCTTTTGCGATTGAAAGAGCAAAAGCCGCGAGGATCCCAAGTTTTGTTTTTACTGCGAAGGACTTTTCTAGTAAGGAACAATATGAAGAAGAGATTTTAGCCCAATTAAAGGCCTATGGTGTTGAATTCATTGTCCTAGCCGGATACATGCGTTTGATTGGTTCCAAATTGTTAGCTGAGTATAAGGGCAGAATCGTCAATATCCACCCATCATTACTTCCTGCATTTCCAGGCAAGGATGCCATCGGGCAGGCATTGGCTGCTAAAGTGAAGTGGAGCGGGATTACCATCCATTATGTTGATGAAGGAATGGATACAGGTCCGATTATTATTCAGGAGCGGGTTCGACTGGACGAGAATGAGACAAGAGAGGGCCTGCAGCACAAAATCCAGAAAAGCGAACACAAGCTTTATCCATCCGTACTTCAAATGCTATTGACACAAGGAGATGTAGTAAATGACACAAAAGCGTGCGTTAATTAGTGTTTCTGACAAAAATGGAATTACTGAGTTTGCTAAGGAACTTGTCAGCTTGGGATATGAACTGATTTCCACAGGAGGCACGAAAAAAGCCCTTCAAGAGCAGGGAATTCCTGTTCTTAGTGTTAGTGATGTAACCGGATTTCCAGAAATCCTAGAAGGCCGTGTGAAAACTTTAAATCCTTTCATCCATGGCGGCCTGCTCGCCAAACAAGATGACGTGAACCATCAACAACAGCTAGACGAGCATGGAATTCAAGCGATTCAACTCGTTTGTGTCAATCTTTATCCCTTCCAGCAAACTATTGCTAAACCAGATGTAACGGTAGCAGATGCAATTGAAAACATTGATATCGGCGGGCCAACTATGCTGCGCGCTTCTGCCAAAAACCATCAATATGTAACGGTGGTCGTCGATCCAACTGATTACCAGACAGTTATTGCTGAATTAAAGGCGGGTGGCACAACAACATTTGAAACAAGAAGAAAGCTTGCAGCAAAAGTGTTCCGTCATACGGCGGCATATGATGCCTTAATTGCTGAATACATGACCAATCTGGCTGAAGAAGAAAACCCAGAGCAATTAACGGTTACATATGAATTGAAACAAACACTTCGATACGGTGAAAATCCGCATCAACAGGCAGCCTTTTATAAAAAGCCCCTTGGCTCAACGTTCTCGATTGCAAATGCCGAGCAACTTCATGGCAAAGAGTTATCCTATAATAATATCAACGATGCTGACGCTGCCCTGCAAATTGTAAAAGAATTTGTGGAACCAGCAGCAGTAGCGGTCAAGCATATGAATCCATGCGGTGTTGGAACAGGGAAAACAGCGTATGAGGCGTTCACAAAAGCCTTTGCAGCTGACCCTGTCTCGATTTTTGGAGGAATCATTGCCTTTAACCGGGAAGTGGATGCCGAAACAGCGGTTAAACTTCATGAGATCTTCTTAGAGATTGTTATTGCACCGTCCTTTTCAGAAGAGGCCTTAGCGGTCTTAACAGGGAAAAAGAATCTCCGCCTGTTAACGATTCCGTTTAACGAAGCAAAAAAACCAGAGCGAAAAATGACAACGATTGAAGGCGGATTGCTTGTTCAGGATCAGGACCGTTTCACGTTAGAAGACGCTAAAGTAACGATTGCGACGAAAAGACAACCGACAGATGCTGAATGGGAAGCATTGAAGCTTGGCTGGAAGGTTGTTAAACATGTGAAATCCAATGCCATTGTCGTTACAGCTAATGATATGACGATCGGAATCGGTGCAGGGCAGATGAACCGAGTGGGAGCAGCGGAAATAGCCCTTAAACAAGCAGGTTCAAAAGCAGAGGGAGCAGCCCTTGCATCTGACGCCTTTTTCCCAATGGACGATACTGTTGAAGCAGCTGCAAAAGCGGGTATTACAGCGATTATTCAACCGGGTGGATCGATTCGTGATGAAGATTCAATTAAAAAAGCAGATGAATATGGAATTGCAATGGTGTTTACGGGAGTAAGACATTTCAAACATTAATCGGTTGGAGGGCATTCGAATGAACGTACTGATTATCGGCCGTGGCGGCAGAGAACATGCGATTTGCCGAAAAGTAAGTGAAAGCGTAAATGTAGATAAAGTATTTGTCGCACCGGGGAATGTCGGGATGACGGATGTAGCAGAGCTCATCGCGATTGCGGAGTCAGAACATGAACAACTTCTTCAATTTGCCAAGGAAAACAATGTCGGCTTAACCATTATCGGACCTGAGGTTCCTTTGCTTGAAGGGTTGGCTGATAAATTTGAAGCTGCTGGTTTGGCTGTTTTCGGTCCTCGTGCTGCAGCGGCTGAGATTGAAGGCAGCAAGTCATTTGCTAAAGAACTAATGAAGAAATATCAAATTCCTACCGCTGACTATGCTGTGTTTACGAACTATGAGGATGCCCGAAACTATATAGAAGAAAAAGGTGCACCAATTGTCATTAAAGCAGACGGATTAGCAGCGGGCAAAGGTGTCACTGTTGCCCTCACGAAAGAAGAGGCGCTTGCAAGCATAGAAGAAATGCTCATTGACGCCAAATTTGGTGCGGCCTCTTCTCGGGTGGTTATTGAAGAGTTCTTAGCAGGTGAAGAATTTTCTTTGATGGCGTTTGTAAACGGTGAGGTTGTCGTGCCGCTTGAAATCGCCCAGGACCACAAACGGGCCTATGATGGTGACCTTGGTCCTAATACAGGCGGAATGGGAGCGTACTCTCCTGTTCCTCAGATCGGTGAGAAGACAGTTCAAACTGCGGTTGAAACCGTGCTTATTCCTGCAGCAAAAGCTATGGTCGAAGAAGGAAGAAGTTTTTGCGGAGTCCTTTATGCAGGCTTAATTAAAACAACTGAAGGGCCAAAGGTAATTGAATTTAACGCCCGCTTTGGTGATCCTGAGACACAAGTGATCCTGCCTCGATTGAATTCAGATTTAGTTTCAGTCATCATCGAGTTGTTAGATGGGGGAACACCGGCTTTAGATTGGGATGACCAAACGATGATCGGTGCTGTAGTGGCTGCAAAAGGTTACCCTGAAGCCTATGAAAAAGGTGCAGTACTTACTGGCTTGGCTGATTTTAATTCTCAAGAGGTGTTTACTTTTCATGCCGGAACCGCCAAAAATGAGGAAGGTGAGTTTGTGACTGCAGGGGGCAGGGTGCTTCTGGTCGGTGCTAAGGCTGAAGGCTTAGTGGAAGCACGCAAAAAAGTATATCATGAACTCGAAAAGTTAACATCTAATGATGTATTTTATCGAAAAGATATCGGGGCAAAAGCAATCCACTCCGTTACAAACTAACGGGCACGCCTTTTACCAGTGCGGCGGATAAATGCATAAAGCAGTGCCACAATGCTGCCGATAATAGCAATTAATACAAACGACATATCGGTAAGATACTCCCAAAACATATAAAATCAACTCTTAAAAAGGGCTGACCAAGGGTCAGCTCTTTTTTTAGCTAAATAAAGGTTAAAATTGATTCAATCTATAAAAATTTGGACTTTTTATACGAAATACTGGATTTTTCCACTAAAATTTGAACTATTTTTACGAAATATCGAATTTATTTACCAAAATCTCAATTATTATTACAATAATTGTAAAACAGTTATAATTACACTTTAAGTTGGATTATAAGGTAACATTTCTTCGTGATCTTTATTAGTGAGACCTTCCATCCCATTCATTGAATCCATTGCCCGATCGTGCTCAGAAATCATGCACTGACATTTTTCAAATATTGCAGTGAGCGGACAAAAGCGGACAATTCCTTCAGCCACTTTCATTGCACCACACATAGCAACAAATAAATAGGAATCCCTCCAAGGTTGTTTGACGAGTTTGGAGGTGGTCCAGGAAAGAATGGTTAATCCAAGGGTGATTCGGATTAATGCATTAAAAATACTAATATTAGGTTTCACGTTCATTATGTTCACTCCTTCACAAATTGTTTACAATTATTATCAATTCTTTAATGCGTTAAACAGTAAAATATGATAGTATAGTAACTAAAGAATTTTTTGTAAGGGCTTTCTTTATTGTTAAATCAACTTGTTATTGTTAAGTTACAGCGCCAAGGGGCTCGATAAGACAATCAGATCGGAAGGCAAAAATTACGCCTTTTGTCAGGACTTGTCTTATGCTTGTTGCCCCTGAGCAAGGCGCTTTCGCATTTCGTTATATAGATAGTTTTTTGAAAAGGGAGGAAGACGTATGCTAGAACAACGCTACCGCTGGAAAAATAAACACTTACGCATGCATGTTTCCATCTTGGATGGAAAAGCGTCTCCAACCATTTTATTGAAAAACGCCTTGTATTTAAATCAGACGTTTCAAAAGTGGTTGAGAGCGAATATCTGGATATATGATGATCGGATTGTTTACGTGGGCGAAGACTTGCCAGTTCAACTTGATAATTGTGAAATCATTGATTGTACCAATGAGATACTTGTTCCAGGCTATATCGAACCACATGCTCATCCGTTTCAATTATATAATCCCCTAACGCTTGCGGCATATGCATCCCAGTTTGGGACGACAACGTTAATCAATGATAATATGGCGCTTGTTTTACATTTGAAAAAAAGGGAAGCGTTTTCATTATTGAAGGATCTACGTTCGATCCCATCCACGATGTTTTGGTGGAGCCGTTTTGATTCACAAACCGAGATTCTGAATGAAGAAGAAATTTTTTCACATAGTAATGTTAAATCATGGCTTGAGCACGATGCGGTTCTGCAGGGCGGAGAGTTAACAGGATGGCCGAAACTCTTAGATGGCGATGATATGATGCTTCATTGGATTCAAGAGGCCAAACGGATGCGCAAGCAGATAGAAGGCCACTTCCCGGGAGCTTCTGAAAAAACATTGGCCAAAATGATTCTGCTTGGTGCTGATTCTGACCATGAAGCAATGACGGGTGAAGAAGTATATAATCGCTTAATGCAAGGATATATGGTCTCTTTACGGTATTCCTCCATTCGACCAGATTTACCAAATATCCTCGATGATATGAAGCGATTAGGCATTGATGCTTATGATCGATTAATGTTTAATACTGACGGTTCATCTTCGACTTTTTATGAACAGGGATTCACGGATGAGATGATCCGCATTGCGATGGAGAAAGGTGTTCCAGCCATCGATGCCTATAATATGGCCACTGTAAATATTGCACGATATTACAAAATTGAGCATCTCCATGGGAATATTGCAACTGGCCGAGTCGCTAATATCAACTTCTTATCCAGTATGGAAAATCCAACACCTGTGTCCGTACTTGCGAAAGGAAAATGGGTGAAAAGGGATGGAAACCCTGTTGTCGATGCGTATTCTCCGATTAATTGGGATGAATATGGGCTAAAGTCATTGGATGTGGATTGGGAATTAACGTTAGATGATTTGCAGTTTTCGATGCCATTTGGGATCAAGATGGAAAACGCCGTCATTACGAAACCATATTCGATTTCCATCGATGCTTCCGGAGATGAATTATCTTCGAATCATGATGAGTGCTATTTTACCTTGATGGACAAAAATGGGAACTGGAGAATTAATACACTATTAAAAGGATTTGCCACGAAATTATCAGCATTGGTAAGTTCCTATTCCAATACAGGAGATATAATTTTAATAGGGAAAAACAAAGAAGATATGCTTCAGGCTTTTAATAGAATGAAAGAATTAGGCGGAGGCATTGTTATGGTAGAAGATCATCAAGTAGTTTGCGAGCTTCCATTAACATTAAGTGGAATCATGTCAAACCTTCCGATAGAGGATTTAATCGGCCAAGAAAAACAGCTGCTTAGTGAGTTAAGAGAGCGGGGTTACACATTTGCTGATCCAATCTACAGTCTTGCCTTCTTTTCTGCAACACATTTGCCTTACATTCGGGTTACGCCACAGGGAATGTACGATGTTATGAATAAAACAGTACTCTTTCCGTCAATAATGCGTTAAACTGTATGTGAGTAAAGGATTAAAGCGTGAAAGAGTTAGAAAGTAAATAGGGGTGTTCATGAAAATGAAAAAATGGGCTGTTTTCATGTTAGTTTTCCTGTTACTGCTTTCAGGATGTAGTAATAAGGAAAAGGTTACGAAACCTGTTAAAGAGGAAAAACCGGTAACACCAGAAGCGCCTAAGCCACCAGCAGAGAAACCAGTGGACCCTTATTTTTACCCATTAACAGGGGTGGGGTCAAAAGAAAGTACAGATACTAGAGCTGTTGCAGTAATGATTAATAATCACCCAAAAGCAAGACCGCAATCAGGTCTCAATAAAGCGGATCTCATCTATGAAATACTTGCTGAAGGGGATATTACACGCTTTCTAGCCGTTTTTCAAAGTGAAAAACCGGAAAAAATTGGTCCGGTAAGGAGTGCACGTGATTATTATATTTTCTTGGCAAAGGGACTTAACGCCCTCTACATTGCCCACGGCTATAGCCCGGAAGCAAAGAAACTCCTTAATAGTAACTATATCGATAATTTAAATGGAATGGTCTATGATGGTACGCTATTTAAACGTTCTAAGACCCGAAAAGCACCCCATAACTCCTATATTACGTATGAAAATATTTTAAAAGGTGCAAAGCAGAAGAAATATTCAATGGCAAAAGGTCCTGCACCATTTAAGTTTATGACAGAGGAAGAAAGTAAGAATATTCCAGGAACCGCTGCAAAATCTGTCAGGATTACCTATTCAAAGGGTGGTATTTCCAATTCTAGATTTGATTTTGATACAGCAACAGGCAAATATAAGCGTTTTTCAGGCGATGAGCAAACCGTTGACTTAGATACTAAAGCGCCTGTGTTAGTTGATAATATTTTTATTATCGAAGCTAAGCATCAGTTTATCGATTCCTATGGGCGCCGCGAAATTGATTTTGAGTCTGGCGGCAAGGCGTATCTCCTTCAAAAGGGTAAGGTTAACCAAGTGGAATGGAAGAATAAGAACGGCGAAATTGTTCCAGTCAAAAACGGCGAAGAAGTTCCACTCGTGCAAGGTAAAACATGGATTAATGTGGTTCCAACCAATCCAGGCCTCCAGAAGAGCGTCTCGCTTGATCTGAACTAAATAGACAATTTAACAACTAAAGGGGTTAAAGAATATGCAAATTGATAAATTACGGGGAAAAGAACTTGATCAGTTATTTCAATCAGTTCTTTCATTAAAAGATCTTGAAGAATGTTATCGATTCTTTGATGATTTATGTACGATTAATGAAATCCAATCACTAGCACAACGTCTTGATGTAGCAAGAATGCTTCGCGAGGGAAATACGTATCACAAAATTGAAACGGAAACCGGAGCAAGCACAGCTACCATTTCACGGGTGAAACGTTGTTTGAATTATGGAAACGATACGTATGAAATGGTATTAGAGCGAATCAAGAACGACAAGACTTTAACAGAACAGGAATAAACAAGCCGAAGAGCAGCTCTTCGGTTTTTCTTTTTTCTGATTGTTATGTTAATGCTTATTGTGAGGAGCAAAGCGACGAGGAGGCTCGCCGGACCGCCCGCGGAAAGCGCAGCTTCTTTCGTTCCGATCAACAGGCAAGTTTAACAAAGCATTTCTGTTAAAATTTAGATTTAGTGTTTTCTTTTTTTATCGAATCGGCTAGTGCTATAATGGTGTAATGGAATTAATGATGTGGGAGGATCTTTTTGATGTATGATTTTCGCGAGTGGCGGCATGTGTTCAAACTCGACCCAAATAAAGAACTATCGGATGAACATTTAGAAAAAATCTGTGAGTCTGGAACGGATGCAATAATCGTGGGAGGTACAGATGGGATTACGCTAGAAAACGTCCTCGATTTAATGGCGAGAATACGTAGATTCTCAGTACCGTGTGTCCTTGAAGTTTCAACCATTGAGACCGTTACACCAGGGTTCGATCTTTACTTTATTCCCACCATTTTAAACAGCAGCGATACCAAATGGATTACCGGACTTCACCACCAAGCAGTTAGAGAATTTGGTGAAATTATGGATTGGGAAGAAATTGTCATGGAGGGCTACTGCATCTTGAACGAGGACTGCAAAGCTGCAAAGCTGACAAATGCAAATACAAACATAACAAATGAAGAGGTAACTGCCTACGCGGTTATGGCGGAAAAAATGTTTCACCTGCCCATTTTTTATGTAGAATATAGCGGTAAATACGGAGATGTTAACTTGATTGCCGACGTGAGCAAGGCACTTGAAAAAACGGTCTTTTTTTATGGCGGCGGAATATCAACAATCGAACAGGCTTCAGAAATGGCCGAACATGCAGATGTCATTGTGATTGGAAATGCTATTTATGAAAATTTTGATCTAGCATTAGAAACCGTGAAGATCAATCGATAGCTCATTGCTTATGGAGAAGAAAAACGATAAGATAATATAAGAACAAATGTTTGTGATGGTGGTGGATAATATGCAATATTTAAGTGATAAGCTATTAAACGGACTGAATCCAGAGCAGCAAAGTGCTGTTAAAACAACCGATGGACCGCTGTTACTAATGGCCGGAGCCGGAAGTGGTAAAACAAGGGTGCTTACACATCGAATTGGCTATTTAATCGTAGAGAAACGGGTTAATCCTTATAATATTTTGGCGATTACATTTACAAATAAAGCCGCTCGCGAGATGAGAGAACGGATTGGGAAAATGATGGGCGGAGTAGCTGAAGAAATTTGGATTTCCACTTTTCACTCGATGTGTGTAAGAATTTTACGCAGAGATATCGACCGGATCGGTTTTAACCGAAATTTTACGATTCTTGATTCAACCGATCAGCAATCTGTAGTGAAAACCATTCTAAAAGAAAAAAATATTGATCCGAAAAAATTTGATCCCCGTGCCATCTTAGGGGCAATCAGTTCTGCTAAAAATGAGTTGATTGATCCTGAAGAGTACAAGAAAACAGGCGGGGGCTATTTTGAAGATGTCGTCGGCAATGTGTACGAGGAATACCAGAAGCGTTTACGTAAAAATCAGGCATTGGACTTTGATGATCTGATTATGATGACGATCCAATTATTTAAACGGATTCCGGATGTTCTCGAATATTATCAGCGCAAATTTCAATATATTCATGTGGATGAGTATCAGGATACGAACAAAGCCCAATATCTATTAGTTAAGCAGTTGGCAAGCCGTTTTAAAAATTTATGCGTGGTAGGGGATTCGGATCAATCCATTTATCGATGGCGCGGAGCGGATATCGCCAATATCCTTTCGTTCGAAAAAGACTATCCGAATGCAACAGTTATTTTACTAGAGCAAAACTACCGCTCTACAAAAAGGATTCTTTTAGCAGCAAACAAGGTGATCGAAAACAATATGAACCGAAAAGCGAAGAATCTTTGGACAGAAAACCCAGAGGGAAACAAGCTGGTTTATTATCGTGCTGACAGCGAGCAAAGCGAAGCGCAATTCGTTGCTGGAAAAATTAAAGAGATTACTCGTAATAATCAGTATAAATTAACGGACATTGCTATTCTTTATCGCACGAACGCTCAGTCCCGTGTGATGGAGGAAGTGCTCCTTAAATCGAACATCGAATACTCCATCGTCGGCGGGACAAAGTTCTATGACAGGAAAGAAATCAAGGACATGCTTGCTTATTTACGCTTAATCTCAAATCCTGATGATGATATTAGTTTACGCCGGATCATTAATGTGCCAAAACGCGGGATTGGTTCAAGTTCCGTTGATAAAATTGCCAATTTTGCAGACATGCATGATTTATCTCTTTTCCAAGCGCTTGAGTCCGTAGAACTGTTAGGATTAAGTCCGAAAATCACGAAAGCCGCGCGAGAATTTCGCGATTTAATTGGTAATTATACCAATATGCAAGAGTATCTATCTGTGACAGAACTCGTTGAAGAAGTGCTAGATAAAACGGGGTACCGTGAAATGCTTAAAGCGGAAAAATCGCTGGAAGCCCAAAGCCGCCTCGAGAACCTTGAAGAATTATTATCGGTGACAAAAAGCTTTGAGGATTCGAGCGAAGATAAGAGTCTAGTAGCCTTTTTAACTGATTTAGCTCTTGTAGCTGACATTGATGCACTTGATGAAGAGACCCAGGAGAAGGTTGATTCGATTACCCTGATGACGTTGCATTCGGCGAAGGGCTTGGAATTCCCGGTTGTTTTCTTAATTGGAATGGAGGAAGGCGTCTTCCCGCATAGCCGTTCATTGATGGAAGAAGTAGAAATGGAAGAAGAGCGCCGTCTTGCCTATGTGGGCATTACAAGAGCGGAGCAAACGCTGTTCCTGACCAATGCACAAATGCGGACATTGTTTGGAAGAACGAATATGAACCCTCCATCCCGCTTTATAAGTGAGATCCCGGCTGACCTGATTGAAGGTGTTGAACCGGCAGAGAAAAAAATGAACTCACCATTTGGATCAACGACTAGTAAATCATTTGGCTCTGCTCGAGCCTCCACATTCGGAACACCAAAAACGTCCTTTAGTACACCTGCTTCAGCGAGAAAACCAGTTATGCGCCCAGTTTCAGCTGCTGCTGGAGATGAAATCGGCTGGAAGGTCGGCGATAAGGCTCAGCATGGGAAATGGGGAACCGGAACCGTTGTGAGCGTCAAAGGCCAAGGGGAAGGAACCGAACTCGATATTGCGTTTCCAAGCCCGGTTGGAATTAAACGCCTGTTAGCCAAATTTGCTCCGATTACGAAAGCTTAGAATTAGCAAAATTTCATGAGCCGCTTGGGAGCGGCTCATGAAAATCCTTTTAGAAAGGACTGGATATATGGACCTTCAAAGTGCTGAAAAGAGAATGATCGAAATCAAGAGCCTGTTAAATCACTATGGCTATGAGTATTATGTGTTAGATAAACCATCTGTACCGGATGCTGAATATGACAAGCTTTTGCAAGAGTTATTGGAGCTTGAGGAAAAGTTCCCGCAATTAAAAACAGCAGATTCTCCTTCAGTCAGAGTGGGCGGTGCCGTACTAGATGTGTTTGAAAAGGTGGAGCATCGGACGCCGATGCTTAGTCTTGGCAATGCTTTTAATGAACAAGACTTAAGAGATTTTGACCGCCGCATCCGTCAAGGTGTCGGTGAAGATTTTTCATATGTTTGCGAGTTAAAAATAGACGGCCTTGCTGTCTCTTTGCGGTACGAAGATGGACTTTTTGTCCAAGGAGCAACACGTGGGGATGGAACGGTTGGTGAAGATATAACGGCTAATATAAAAACCATTAAATCAGTCCCACTCCGTCTGCGTGAAAATGTGACGATGGAGGTCCGCGGGGAAGCCTATATGCCAAAACGTTCGTTTGAGGCTTTGAATCAGGCACGAGAAGAACGCGGCGAGGAATTGTTTGCTAACCCAAGAAACGCTGCGGCAGGGTCACTGCGGCAATTAGACCCGAAAATTGCAGCATCAAGAAAACTGGATGTCTTTTTATATGGAATCGGGAATCTAAGTGAAAACAGCGGTATCGATTCTCATAGTGAAGGTCTTGATTTTTTGGATCGCCTCGGTTTTAAAACTAATCAGGAGCGGAGAAGCTGTGCAACCATTGATGAAGTGATTGAATATGTCCATAGCTGGGTTGATAAGCGCCCGAATCTTCCGTATGAAATTGATGGGATCGTCATTAAGATAGATTCCTATGACCATCAGGCAGCACTCGGAACGACAGCAAAAAGTCCACGCTGGGCGATTGCCTATAAGTTCCCGGCGGAAGAAGTGGTTACAACCCTTTTGGATATCGAGTTAAGTGTAGGCCGAACCGGTGTCATAACCCCAACGGCGATTCTTGAGCCGGTCAAAGTGGCAGGGACAACAGTCCAACGTGCCTCCTTACACAATGAAGATTTAATTAGAGAAAAGGATATTAAGCTGGGTGATAAAGTCGTTGTCAAAAAAGCAGGTGATATTATCCCTGAGGTGGTCAATGTCTTGGCTGAGCAGCGGACAGGAGAAGAAGTGGAATTCCACATGCCAACGCATTGTCCTGAGTGTGAAAGCGAACTGGTTCGTTTGGAAGGCGAAGTGGCCTTACGCTGTATCAACCCAAAATGCCCAGCACAACTTCGGGAAGGTCTGATTCATTTTGTTTCAAGAGTCGCGATGAATATCGAAGGCCTGGGTGAAAAAGTAATTAGCCAGCTTTTTGCTGAAAAATTAATTGAGGACGTCGCTGACATTTATAAACTGACACGTGAACAGCTTTTAGCCTTAGAAAGAATGGGTGAGAAATCAGCAACTAATCTGATCAAAGCGATTGAGATTTCAAAAGACAATTCATTAGAAAAGCTTTTATTTGGATTAGGGATTCGTCATGTGGGGGCTAAAGCTGCTAAGACGTTAGCTCAGCAATTTGGTTCCATGGAAAAACTTGCACGCGCAACTAAGGATGATTTACTTGGCATTAATGAAATCGGTGATAAAATGGCGGATTCAATTGTCGCCTATTTTGAAAAAGAAGAAGCCGTGGAGTTAATCAACGAATTAGCCGCAGCAGGCGTCAATATGGAATATAAGGGCATCAGACCTGTTGCGGCTGAAGAGTCCGACTCCATTTTTGCAGGAAAGACCGTGGTACTCACTGGGAAACTCGAACAATTATCAAGAAATGAAGCGAAAGATAAAATCGAAGCACTGGGCGGAAATGTCGCTGGCAGTGTCAGCAAAAAAACACATCTGGTCATTGCAGGCGAGGATGCAGGTTCAAAATTAACCAAAGCACAAGATCTAGGAATCGAAGTCTGGGACGAGGAGAAGCTCCTAGCTGAATTAAATAAATAAGAGGTGTATCGACGTGAGAAAACTCTCATTGCTCGCTCTCTCCCTTGTCTTTTTGTTGAGTGCCTGTGCACCAAATTTTCAGAAGCAAAATGAAGTGGTGCAAACGAAGGAGAAAGTAAAAGGGAAGGCAATTATTCCAAAGTATAATATTTCAGACAGCTATTATCGGACGATTTTGCCATTTGAACCAGGGGAAGCACGCGGATTGGTTGTTAATAATATTAATACAAGATATGACTTAAACGAATTTGAAATGGGGCTAATGCGAATTGCCCAAAATTCATTTGATACAGAAAAGTATTTGTTCCGTGAAGGACAGGAAATCAAGGAAAAGACGATTAGACTTTGGTTAAACCGTAAATTTACCAAAGCGCAATTAAAGGATGAAGGACTAAAAGAGGCTGAAAACATCGGACTAAACCCTGTTGATACGGGGAAAAAAGGGGAACCGAGTTCGCCGATTTATCTGGCGCATATTTTAGAGCATGACTATTTAATCAAAAATGATAAAGGCAATGTAACGCTCGGTGGTGTGACGATTGGTCTTGCCTTAAATTCCGTTTATTACTATAAAAAAACGGCAGGTGGAGATACCTTTGAGAAAGATGTCCCTCATTCAGAAGTGGTCAGGGAGGGGAAGAAAATTGCTGCAGAAGTTGTAAAGCGGATGAGGAACATAAAAGGATTAAAGAATGTTCCGATTACGATTGCCTTGTTTGAACAGGCAAGTAAGTCATCTGTTGTTCCAGGTAACTTCATTACCTATGCCACTGTCGACCAAGGCAGTGCAACCCTGAACAGTTGGGAAAAGGTGGATGAAAAGTACTTCTTATTCCCTTCTAGCGAAGCGAAGGACGCTCATCGTGATGATTTGACTGCTTTTTTAAACTTTAAGCAGGATGTAGAGGAGTACTTTCCTAACTATAATGGTGTAATCGGCAGAGCCTTCTACATGGGAGATCAACTGCAGGATTTGAGTATTAATATCCCTATCCAATTTTATGGAAAAACAGAAGGGATTGGTTTTACCCAGTATGTAACAGGGCTTGTAATGGAACATTTTCCTAAGTATTTATCCGTTTCGGTCAGTGTGACGTCTGTAGACGGACCTGAAGCCTTGATTGTCCGTAAAGCGAATGAAGAAGAACCATTTGTTCATATTTATCAATAGTTTATGTTAAAGCTTAATGTTGATTTTGGCACCCTG
>NZ_JBALOS010000130.1:11269-33879 GCF_036962765.1 Neobacillus drentensis | reverse complement strand
GCTTCCCGGACCGCCCGCGAACCGTACGCGCCTGAAGCGGAAATCAACAGGTAAGTTTAACAAAGCTTATCAAAAAGACCCGACAAAAGCTGGGTCTTTTTTCAATTCTCCAAATCATTGCGGCACGGAATTAAAACATGTTAGAATGTACAGTGGAGTGAAAACGTTTTTAATACATAGGAGGTTTAAGATATGGTACAACCTTACAAACACGAACCATTTACAGATTTTACGATTGAGGAAAACCGTCAGGCCTATCTAAAGGCGTTAAAAACAGTCGAAGGTTATTTAGGTCAGGATTACGACCTAGTTATTGATGGAGAAAGAATTAATACTGAGGATAAAATTGTTTCCTATAATCCTTCCAATACGAAAGAAATCATTGGCCGCGTGTCAAAGGCAAGCCAAGATTTAGCTGAAAAAGCAATGCAAGCAGCGGTTGAAGCTTTTAAAACGTGGAAAAAAACAAAAGCAGAAGTTCGCGCGGATGTGCTTTTTAAAGCAGCAACGATTATTCGCCGCCGCAAACATGAGTTTTCTGCCCTTCTAACAAAAGAAGCAGGTAAGCCATGGAAAGAAGCGGATGCAGATACAGCAGAAGCGATTGACTTCCTTGAATATTATGGACGCCAAATGCTGGCCCTTAAAGATGGTGTGCCAGTAAATAGCCGTCCGAACGAATTTAATCGTTACAATTATATTCCACTAGGCGTTGGGATTATTATTTCACCTTGGAACTTCCCATTAGCGATTATGGCTGGTACGACAGTTGCAGCGATTGTATCTGGGAACACCGTTCTATTAAAACCAGCTTCCACTACACCAGTTGTGGCTGCGAAGTTTGTAGAAGTCATGGAAGAAGCAGGTCTTCCTAAGGGTGTTCTAAACTTTGTACCGGGTAGCGGTGCGGAAGTGGGCGACTATTTAGTTGACCACAAAGATACTCGCTTTATCAGCTTTACGGGATCACGTGATGTTGGACTTCGCATTTTCGACCGTTCTTCTAAGGTGAACCCAGGACAAGTATGGATGAAGCGTTTGATCGCTGAAATGGGCGGGAAAGATACGATTGTAGTGGATAGTGAAGCAGATCTTGAACTTGCAGCACAATCGATTGTAGCAGGTGCGTTTGGCTTCTCAGGTCAAAAATGTTCCGCATGTTCACGCGCAGTCATCGTAGAAGATGTTTACGATCAAGTACTGAATCGCGTTGTAGAATTAACCAATGAGCTAACGATCGGCGATCCTACAGAACAAGCAATATTCATGGGTCCAGTTAACGACAATAACGCGTTCAAAAAGATCATGGAATATATTGAAATTGGTAAGAGCGAAGGTAAGTTAATGGCTGGCGGCGAAGGAGATAATTCGAAAGGTTACTTCATCAAACCAACCGTTATTGCGGACCTTTCTCCAGATGCACGCATCATGAAGGAAGAAATCTTTGGTCCAGTTGTTGGTTTTACTAAAGCAAAGGATTTCACCGATGCAATTGAAATTGCAAACAACACTGAGTATGGTTTAACTGGTGCTGTTATCACGACTAACCGTGAGCACCTTGAACAAGCACGTGAAGACTTCCATGTTGGTAACCTGTACTTCAACCGTTCATGTACAGGGGCTATCGTTGGCTATCAGCCATTCGGCGGCTTCAATATGTCCGGTACTGACTCAAAAGCAGGCGGTCCTGACTACTTACTGCTTCATATGCAGGCTAAAACAACCTCTGAAATGTATTAATTATAAAAGTCAAAACCCCTTCAGAAGGGGTTTTGTTTTTTATTCTGGTACGTTAATCACAAACGGGACGGTAAATACTTTGCCATTGTGCTGAAATTGACCCCATACCTTGTACAGCCCTTTTTCAGGAAAAATGGTCATAAAGGTTACCTTTGGACCACTCCCTTCAGTTGTCATCGGATGGATGTGCAAATACTTTTCCGCATCACCACTAATCGCGACCGCGTGTCCCATGGCTCCTAAATAGGGCTGCAGATTTTTAATCGGTTGATTGCTTGCTGCATCACTAATTGTAAAGTTCAGATGAACCGTCATGCCGGCCATTATATGGTCAAAAGTAAGCGTCACTTTTTTTCCATCCTCTACTTTCGTAAGCTTCTGATCTGGGATGAGCGGATTTGGAGCTGCCGTTTTTCCTTCAATCCGGACCCAATGACTTTCAACACTAGGGTCTCCTCCACCCTTAGGCGTGAATTCAGAGATAAGCTTATATTCTCCGCCTGCGGGGAAGTTCGTGGTAAAGTTAAATTCGCCATTTCCCTTATAATTTGGATGGATGTGAGAAAAATAAGCTAAATCCTTACTTACAATAAATAAATGCATTTTTTTCTCATGAACCGTATCGAATGATTGAATCGGTTTATTAGATTTATCCTTAATGAGGAGTGAAATCGAGATTTCCTCATTTGCGTTCGGATGATCCTGAATCCTCCATTCAGACTTTGTAGGAATGACACCAGTTGGAGTGGCACTCATATTATGGTCCATACTTGACTTTGGGACTCTAATTGGATTACAAGCAGATAAAAGCAGCGTGTAAAATAGGATGCTAACTAGTATAGATTTTTTCAGTGGAATATCCCCCAATCATAGACGATCTTACTTTTTGGCTGTGTTAATGGTCATTGTTGATATTTTAGCAATGTTGATTGAAGCGGAAATCAACATGCAAGTATAGCCACAGCCTACTTTTTAAAAATACATTACCTAATTCAACCAATGCAAGGATTTTTTGTAATTAAAAAAGTCCGCGATATTGAAAATAATGATAATATAAAGAAAAGGCAGTTAGGAAGTAAAAGTGTGGAGGATTGTAAAATTGATTCCATTATATCTATTACACGTCACAACAGTGGAACATAGTGAAAGTTTACTTTGGACATTTTTAATTTGTAATATTTTTGTTGTCTCCGCAGGTATTGTATTTATCTATAAATTATTTCGACAAAAACCTGTTCGGGTTGCGGGAATTACGTTTGCGATTGCTTTAGCCATAAATTATATCCTTATCGCCATCTTTGGAGATATTTTCGATTTGCTTGGATAAGCAAAAGAGGGAGATGATATCGTTGAAATATTACCGTTTGTGGGTACTTGCCTTTCTGTTGAAATTCATTGGGTCGGCATGGGATGCTTCTTATCATTTTAAATATTTGTTTGAGGAATATTCGATTCCCCATATTGTCAATACCATTGGATTTATCTTAGGGGCTTTTTTGTTATTTCAAGAGTGGCGGCGTCCGCAATATATGGACCGGTTTTCTAGAAATATAATTACGGTCGGATACATTTTATTCCTTATTGGAATTCCCTTAGATTTTACGTACCATATTGCATTTGGAATTGATTTAACCACCTGGAGCCCCACCCATTTTATTTATTATATCGGGACAGGTATAATGATTTTTGGAGTATGGCGCGGGTACTTTTTGCATACGAGAGAAATTCAACCGTCATGGAAGTCACTTCATACTTGGTTTGCCATGTATCTCCTTGAATGCTTGATGTTCCCGAACATGCAGCAGGAGAACGGAGCGATTTCTTATGATCAATACATTCACGGAAACTCGATTGCCTCAAAGGAAATCCTGGAATTAATCTCTGATCCTGCTTCCCAGATTTTTGGAGGTATTCCTGAATGGGTCTATCCGATTTATTCCGTCCTAATGGTTTCTCTCCTCACAATTTTAATCATTCGCTATTGTCGCGATTATACGATCCCTGTGATGGCGGCGTCTCTTTATATCCTGTTACGATTTGTTGGTAAAGCCATTTTTGCCACGGTTGGGTATCCAACTTCCTATGTTCCAATAACATTATTATTGATTCCGTTGGCCTATTTATTAATTAGAAAAGACAGTCGGATTGCAGGATTTGTCGGCAGTGCTGTTTACTTTCTAGTTTTGTATCTGATTCACACCTCAGGTTTACTGATCACACCGCCTTTGGAACTATGGGAGCTTGTACCGGTTGCAGTCATTGGTGTACTGGTTCCAGTTATAAATGGATTGTTTAAACCATTTCCATTACAAAAAACAGAAAAAAAGGTAGTTTAGGCGAAAATAGCATACATTGGTATGCTATTTTTTTGTTCAGACCGATACTATGACAAAAATGTGAAATCATTCACATATAGTGTTGAAAAGTGACGTACTTCACAATTTTTATGGACTCTAGCATTTACAATTTACCTATAAAGAAAACCTTAATAATTATGATTGAATATATAAGGAGCGATCCAAAAATGAAAAAACTAGTGATGATTGGGAACGGGATGGCAGGCGTTAGAACGATTGAAGAAATTCTAAAAGCATCAACTGAACCCTTTGAGATAACGATTTTTGGCCAAGAGCCGTATCCAAACTACAATCGGATTAAACTATCAAATATCCTTCAGGGGGATACAAGCTTTGAAGATATCATCATTAACCCCCTAGATTGGTATAAAGAAAACAATATTCAATTATTTATGGGTGAAGCAGTCGTTAAGATTGATGTGGAGAACAAACGTGTTGTTAGTGATCTTGGCAGGGAAGTCAAATACGATGATTTGATTATCGCTACTGGTTCGAAATCTTTCATTCTTCCGATCCCCGGGGCAGATAAAAAAGGTGTGACAGGGTTTCGAGACATCCATGATTGTGAAATGATGATCAAATCAGCAGAACACTATAAAAAGGCTGTTGTCATCGGCGGCGGGCTCCTCGGACTGGAAGCTGCAAGAGGCCTGTTGAACTTAGGGATGACAGTCGATGTCGTCCATCTTATGCCGCATCTAATGGAGCGCCAGCTCGATTCGGTTGCTTCCTCTTTACTAAAAGCGGAACTAGAAGCACAAGGTATGAACTTCTTAATGGAAAAAGAAACGGTTGAAATTCTTGGCGAAGAACGTGTGACGGGTCTCCGCTTTAAAGATGGCTCACAAGTGGATGCTGACTTGGTTGTTATGGCGATTGGGATTAAGTCGAATATAGAAGTGGCTAAAAACAGCGGTATCTATGTGAATCGCGGCATTGTCGTTAATGACTTCATGGAAACAAGTGTCCCGCATGTGTATGCAGTTGGAGAATGTGCGGAACACCGGGAGATTGTCTATGGTTTGGTTGCCCCTTTATATGAACAAGGAAAAGTGCTCGCTAACCGCATTTGTGGGGACTTAGGAGAACCATATCAAGGCTCTGTAACTGGAACACAATTAAAGGTGGCCGGTGTCGACCTATTCTCTGCAGGGGAGATTTTTGAAGATGGTTCCACCAAATCGATCATGGTCTACAATGAGTATGATGGTGTCTATAAAAAGATTTTAACGAGAAATAACATCATCGTGGGTGTGGTCCTTTATGGTGATACGAAGGATAGCACGAAGCTATTTCGGATGCTGACGAAAAAAGAAGATATCAGTGGAATGACCAGTATTTCAGTCCTGCAATCTGAATGCAGTGCAGAAGGGGGAAATGACGATGTCGCTTCGATGCCGAATGATGAATTAGTGTGCGGCTGTAATGGGGTTACAAAAGGTGCCATTGTTGAAGCCATTAAAGCACAAGGGTTAACAACATTAGATCAAGTGAGCCATTGTACGAACGCCGGCCGTTCCTGCGGACGTTGTAAACCGGTGGTAAGCAATATTCTCGCTCACACACTTGGGGACCAATTTGATGAAGCAGCAGCACAAAAAACTAGCCTTTGTGGGTGCACAACCCTAAGCCGTGATGAAGTAGTGGCCGAAATTAAAGAAAAAGGCTTAACAAGTGTGAAAGAAGTCATGAATGTACTTGAGTGGAACAATGAGGAAGGCTGTACCAAATGCCGTCCGGCCATCAACTACTACCTAGGTATGATTCACATGGATGAATACAAAGATGACCGTGACTCTCGTCTCGTAAATGAAAAAATGCATGCAAATATTCAAAAAGATGGAACTTACTCAGTTGTCCCAAGAATGTACGGTGGGGTAACAACTGCCGCCGATTTGAAAAGAATAGCCGAGGTTGCCGAAAAGTATGAGGTTCCTCTTGTGAAATTAACAGGCGGTCAGCGAATTGGCTTGTTCGGGGTGAAAAAAGAAGACCTGCCAGCTATGTGGGAAGAGCTAGATATGCCATCTGGTTATGCATATGGAAAAACACTTCGTACGGTGAAAACTTGCGTCGGCGCACAATTCTGCCGCTATGGTACACAAGATTCTATGGCACTCGGAATAGAGCTAGAAAAGAAATTTGAACGCCTCGATACACCGCATAAAGTAAAAATGGGTGTGTCTGCCTGCCCGCGAAACTGCTCTGAAGCAGGCATCAAAGACATTGGCTTTGTCGGCATTGATGGCGGTTGGGAGATTTATGTGGCTGGTAATGGCGGGGTCGACCTCCGCGCCGGAGACCTTTTATGTACTGTGAAAACACAGGACGAAGTGATGGAAATGACAGGTGCCTACCTGCAATACTACCGTGAAACAGCTCATTATTTGGAGCGTACTTCTAAATGGGTAGAACGTGTAGGCCTGGACCATGTGAGAGAAGTTCTTGCAAACGAGGAAACAAGGAAAGCCTTGAACGAACGCATGGATAAAACATTGAAAAAGTATATCGAGCCTTGGAATGAAGCGATTCAAAGTGATGAAATTCAAGATAAATATTATACAAAACACACCATCAAGGTTGGGGAGTGATTCAATATGCTTCAAACTATAACACGGGTTCCAGTTGCAAACTATTCCAAAATAAAAGTTAGGTCTGGCTATTCGCTTAAAATCGATGCCACGGATATTGCGTTATTTAAATTAACAAACGGAGAGGTTTACGCGATTGAAGATCGTAGTCCGCATCCAAAAGGCGGGGTTCTTTCAGAAGGGCTTGTAAGTGGCGAATATGTATATTGCCCTGTTTATGATTGGAAAATATCATTAAAAGATGGTAAAGTACAGGCACCGGATGAAGGTCAAGTGCGGACATTTAAGGTAGAATTAGTGGATGATACCGTGTTTATTATCAGATAAGTAGGAAATGGGAAGGATTGCTGCAGGATGAAGACAGGAAAAGTATTTTTAGTGGGAGCAGGGCCCGGGGACATACGATTAATCACCATCAAAGGCATGGAGGCCATTAAGCAAGCCGAAGTCATTTTATATGATCGGCTTGCCAATCCCAAATTATTGGAGTTTGCTCCGGCCGATTGTGAGTTGATCTATTGCGGTAAATTACCTAATCGCCACATTATACGCCAAGGGAATATCAATGAACTTTTGGTGGAGAAGGCGCTTGAAGGAAAGCGGGTTGTCCGCTTAAAAGGCGGAGATCCTGGCGTTTTTGGCAGAGTTGGCGAAGAAGCAGCCGCCCTTGCCGAACATCAAATTCCATTTGAAATCGTTCCTGGTATTACATCGGGGATAGCAGCCCCGCTTTATGCAGGAATTCCTGTTACTCACCGTGAATATGCAGAATCATTTGCAGTGGTAACCGCCCATGATAAATCGAAAGAAGGCAAACCTGTGCTAGACTGGGAAGGATTGGCCCGTGGTGTTGATACGATTGCATTTTATATGGGCGTCAGCAATTTACCGTTTATTTGCGAAAATCTCATCAACTACGGTAAACCATCGTCGACACCAGTTATTTTGATTCAATGGGGTACATTTGGCCGTCAAAAAACCTTGCAAGGGACGCTTGCGGATATTTCAGAAAAGGTCTTGGAGGCCAAGTTTAGCAACCCGTCAATTATTTTAGTTGGTAACGTCATCTCCCTTCGTGAAAAAATTAGTTGGTTCGAGAAATTGCCGCTATATGGACGACAAATTCTGCTGGCCCGTACGAGTGAAGGCTCTAGTGAATTAGCCAAAGCATTAATCGATCAGGGAGCAGATGTGATTGAATTTCCAAAATGGAAAAAAACCATGCTGCCGATTGATCTAACGAAGGTGGCTTCCTATGAAAACATTCTCTTTACCTCACCAGAAAGTGTCGATGAATTTTTTACGGCGATAATGGAGCATGGCATCGATATTCGAACCATTCGTGCTGCCTTTTATGGTGCTTCCATTAAATCGATAAAGGCGCTTAGGAAGCGTGGATTTTTGGCTGACCATGCGGATGGGATGCAAGTGTCCGAGGTTTTGCTCATTGTCGGAGACGATTGCCTATTGAAAAGAGAATATGATTCAGCGGACATCATGGTGACCAGCAAGAAAGAACTGGATCAGCAGTTCCTGCCTCTTTTTAAAAGAATGTTGGATGAAGCTAACCTAAACACGATGGTATTTCCAAGCAGTGCTTCGGTTGAATTGTTTGTAAATGCGTTAAATGACTGTGATTTGGATACCACTGATCTGTTGAAAGGAATGCAAGTGATCAGCATGGGCAAACAAACGGAGGCGGCTGTTGAAAGTGCAGGCATTCCTTCACATGGCCAGCCTGCACATCCAACCAAGGAAGCTTTGGTGGATTATTTAGCAGCCCTGCCCATTGAGGAAGTGTAAAGAATGAATGCAGGCTATCCAGTTATGCTAAGGTTAGAAGGGAAAAGAGTCGTTGTTATAGGAGGCGGGAACGTAGCCGAGCGGAAAGTGACAGGCTTGCTTGATACCGGTGCAGAAATCGTCGTCGTCAGTCCGGAGGCAACTGAAGAAATTCAAAGGCTTAGTCGGGACGGAAGAATCACGTGGAAACAAAAGTCTTTAACAGACAGTGACATTGCGGATGCATTCCTAATTTTTGCAGCCACCAATAATCGTGAGATCAATCAGTCGATTCGGAATTCCGTTAAAGCTCACCAACTTGTAACGATTGCCGATGATCCAGATGGCTCCACTTTCCATGTTCCTGCCCACGTTCAACGCGGACATTTGAGTATTGCTATTTCAACAGGAGGGGCCAGTCCAACTCTGGCCAGACAAATCCGCGAGCAGCTCGAGCAGCAGTTCGTTGATTCCTATGAGGCCTATCTTAACTTTCTTTCTACGAAACGAAAATGGATTCTGAAGGAAGTAGCAAATACATCGCTAAAGAGAAAACTATTAAAGTCTATCGTGAGCACGGAGTTTTTGACTAGTGACCAACGGGAAGAGGATTTTATGCAATTATATGAATCGCTTCGTCAAGAAACGCGAGAATAGAACCAAAAGGATGTCAGTGGGCATTCTTTTTTTTTTGGTCATTTATCCTTCTAAGAAAAAGGACAGAGAGTTTTTTTACCTAATTTTATAAAATTTTCAGAAAAGTAGTTCCATTTTTAAAATTCGTGTTATATAATACAAAACATGGATAGTTTCTGTATTATAACAAAGAGGTGATGTAGTTCATGTCGACTCAAACAACTGGTATTAAAGTGGTCGGGGCCGTGAAAGCCCAATACGAAGAGATTTTAACACCAGAGGCATTAAATTTTATTGAAAAGCTGGAGCGAATGTTTGGCGGGAGAAGAGTGGAACTGTTACAGTACAGGGAAAAACGCCAAGCGGAAATGAATAGTGGTACATTGCCAGATTTCCTCCCGGAGACGAAGCATGTTCGGAATGGGGACTGGACGATTGCTCCGCTCCCAGATGACCTGCAGGATCGCCGGGTCGAAATTACCGGTCCGACCGATCGGAAAATGGTGATTAACGCTTTGAACTCGGGTGCAAAGGTGTTTATGGCCGATTGCGAAGATGCCACTTCACCGACATGGGAAAACATCGTAGAGGGACAAATCAACTTAAGAGATGCAGTAAATCGGACGATATCTTTTGAAAATGCCAATGGAAAAAAATATGTACTAAACGAAGAGACGGCTGTCCTGTTTGTGCGACCACGCGGCCTTCATTTAGATGAAAAACATATTTTGCTAGATGGCAAGCCTATTTCAGGAAGTTTCTTCGATTTTGGAATGTATTTTTTCCATAATGTAAACCAACTACTTGCGAAGGGAACAGGTCCTTATTTTTACCTGCCGAAGCTGGAAAGTCACCTGGAGGCACGGCTTTGGAATGATGTATTTGTATTTGCGCAAGAGTATCTCAGGATTCCGAATGGAACCATTAAAGCAACAGTCTTATTAGAAACCATCATGGGCGCTTTTGAAATGAATGAGATTTTATTTGAGCTAAGAGACCACTCTGCAGGATTGAATTGTGGCAGATGGGATTATATCTTCAGTTACTTGAAAAAGCTGCGTCATCACAAGGATGTCATTTTACCCGACCGCTCACAAGTCACGATGACGGTTCCGTTTATGCGTTCGTATTCGTTACTAACGATTCAAACCTGTCACCGCCGCAAGGCACCGGCGATCGGCGGAATGGCTGCACAAATTCCGATTCGCAATAACCCGGCTGCAAATGAGGAGGCCTTTGCTAAGGTTCGAGCTGATAAAGAGCGCGAAGCCCGTGACGGTCATGATGGAACATGGGTGGCACACCCAGGTCTCGTCCCGGTTGCCTTAGAGGTTTTCAACCGCGAAATGCCGGTTGCCAACCAAATCCACACCAGCAAACAACAGAAAATCACGGTGACTGCTCAAGATTTGCTCGAGTCACCAGGTGGCATCATTACAGAAGAAGGCGTTCGTTTGAACATAAATGTCGGGATTCAATACGTGGCTTCGTGGTTAAGAGGCAATGGCGCTGCGCCGATTCACAACTTGATGGAGGATGCCGCAACTGCTGAAATTTCACGTGCCCAGCTGTGGCAGTGGATTCGCCATCCAAAAGGTATTCTAAATGACGGAAGAAAAGTCACAGTGGAAATGTATGAGCAATATAAGGTAGAGGAATTAGAAAAAATCAAACAGGAAATGGGTGCGCAAGCATATGAAAACGGCCGTTTTAATGAAGCAGTAGAACTGTTTGATCGGCTGATCGTAAATGACGAGTTTGCTGAATTTTTAACCCTGCCAGGGTATGAGCTTATCTAGTTTATTTGTAGGCTATGTTAAAGCTTATTGTTGATTTTGGCCCCCTGTTGACTGGAACGGAAGGTGCGAAGACTCCTGCGGGAGGCTCATTGGACCGCCCGAGAACCGCATTCTCCTGGAGTGGAAATTAACGGCAAGTTAAACATAGCCTATTTTAAAAAAATACTTAATAGATTAATAGGAGGAATAGAAAATGACAGATTCAAGAGTAGCGCAATTACAAGAAAGCTGGGAAATGGATAGCCGTTGGAAAGGGATTACAAGACCATATAGTGCTGAGGATGTTATTAAACTGCGTGGATCGATTGATATTGAGCATACGCTGGCACGAAAAGGATCTGAAAAACTTTGGAAACTATTGAATGAGGAAGACTATGTCAACGCCTTAGGTGCCTTAACAGGGAATCAAGCAGTCCAGCAAGTAAAAGCAGGTCTGAAAGCAATCTACTTAAGCGGCTGGCAAGTTGCGGCTGATGCGAACCTATCAGGACACATGTACCCTGACCAAAGCTTATACCCAGCAAACAGTGTACCCAATGTGGTGAAAAAGATTAACCAAGCCTTACAGCGTGCAGACCAAATCCACCATTCCGAAGGTGATAACTCAATCGATTGGTTCGCTCCAATTGTGGCGGATGCTGAAGCTGGCTTTGGCGGTCAATTAAACTGTTTCGAATTAATGAAAGGCATGATTGAAGCCGGTGCATCAGGTGTCCACTTTGAAGACCAACTTTCTTCAGAGAAAAAATGTGGTCACTTAGGCGGGAAGGTTTTGCTGCCAACACAAACTGCGGTTCGTAACCTGATTGCTGCTCGTCTAGCTGCGGACGTTATGGGGGTTCCTACAGTACTTGTAGCAAGGACTGACGCTAATGCAGCCGATTTAATTACGAGTGATATTGATATGAATGATGCCCCGTTTATTACCGGAGAACGCACAGGAGAAGGATTCTTCCGAGTGAAGGCGGGGATTGACCAAGCGATCGCTCGTGGTCTTGCTTATGCACCATATGCCGATCTTGTTTGGTGTGAAACTTCTGAGCCGAACCTTGAGGAAGCAAGACAGTTTGCTGAAGCTCTCCATGAGCAGTTCCCAGGCAAGTTGCTCGCATACAACTGCTCACCATCTTTCAACTGGAAAAAGAAACTCGATCAAGAAACGATTGCAAAATTCCAAGTCGAGCTTGGCAAAATGGGCTACAAATTCCAATTCGTTACCCTTGCTGGCTTCCACGCCCTAAACTATGGCATGTTCGAGCTGGCTCGCGGCTATAAAGAGCGCGGCATGGCAGCATATTCCGAATTGCAGCAAGCCGAATTCGACAGCGAAAAATACGGCTACACAGCCACACGCCACCAACGTGAAGTAGGTACAGGTTACTTTGACCAAGTCTCCATGGTTATTACAGGCGGAACCTCATCAACAACTGCATTAAAAGGTTCAACTGAGGCCGAACAGTTTACTGGGAAAAACTAAGACTCGGGTCCCTCTCTCCAGTTGGAGAGAGGGATTTTTTTATGGGGTTTAGTGGGTTACTGGCGGATAGGGTGTGATTACTCTCGGATAGTTGCCGATTACTCTCGGATAAGGGTAACTTACTATCGGATAACTACAATTTACTCTCGAAATGGCTATTTTCCCTCATCAAATAAACTCTCTTTTTGGTGTGGAACGTTTTTTAGGGTATCATCATAGATAATAATAGCCTTTAAATGGAGTTGATTTGTTTGAAAAAGACAACCGTTGACGAGGTCTTACAGCAAGGAATCTATGGACCATTAGAGACAAAGCCCGATGAGCGTCGGAAATTCTTAGGAACGATTAGAGAGCGGATTGTCGTGGCTCTAATGAAAAGCCAAGTGGCAGAAGCGAACGTGTATCCCCAAGTGGAGCAGCATATGAAAGAAAAGCCGCAGTCACATCTTTTTTTAAATGGAAATATGGATTATGGTAACCTATCGAAATATGTAAAACTGGCCACGAAATATAAAATTGAACATACCCTTGTGACCAATAAAGAGCATGACTCGGAAATCGGCTTAGTATTAGCCATGGATCACGCCATTGATAAGGAAGATATTTATATTACCAACAAAGTATCAAAACCAATCCAGCAGGAAGACAAAAAGAGCAAGGGGTTCTTTTCAAAAATCTTTAAACGATAAAGCATAAGAGGATCGAGCTGGTGTTCATGAGGATAAAAGTTGTCGATCCAGAACACCAACTGCCCTTATGAGGTGCTCATGAGGACAAAAGTCATCGATCCAGAACACCAACTGTCCTCATGAGTTGTTCATGAGGACAAAAGTCGTCCATCCCGGGCGCTAACTGTCCTCATGACGCTCTAACCCTCAGCCTGCCGCTACTTCCACTGTAGCCTGCAGTTCCAACTCAACATTTCCCTGAATCGCGCGACTGATCATGCAGGATGTCTCTGCTTTTTTGGTGAGTCTAACCGCCATATCAACATCTTTTTTCGAAGCACCTGGTTTCAGGACAAGCTTTGGACGATGAATAATCTTTTTATAGGTAAAAACCCCATTGGTTACATCGACAATGCCTTCAGACTCCATCGTTAAGCTTTCCTTCACCAACCCGGTTCGTTCCATCATCGCAGCAAGGGTGATAATATAGCAGGTCGCGGCAGCCCCTAGCAGCATTTCATCTGGATTGGTGCCGACACCCGGTCCATCCATTTCTGGCGGGATAGAAATCTTCGTTATTAAATTCCCTGCCTTAATTTCACCGACATCATTCCGTAATCCCGGCCAGTTTGCCTTTAAGTGAAAAACATGTTCAGACATTCTAAATTCCTCCAATTCCAGTTTTGCGCCCACGACTTTTTGAAAATATGGTATGGTTATTCTGATATGTAAAAAATGGAGCAGTGATGAATGAAAATTATTTTTAAAATGACCCTATTCCTAATTCTTTGTTTATATTTAGCGATTCTTTCAAAATTCATTTTGTTTAAATACATCCCGTTATCTGAGATTATCAATCATTTTAACTTTACATATGATGAATACCACTGGCGGTCAAATAATTTTGTCCCATTTAAAACGATTAATTTTTATCTGTTCTTAGCAGATATCAACTTAAGTATTCGGATTGAGAACTTAGCAGGGAATATTATCGGTTTTATGCCATTCGGATTCATCTTACCATTGCTGGCGAAGAAGTTTCAAAAACTTAGTGCCGTCACCCTAGCCACCTTTTGCTTAAGCTTGACGTTTGAACTGCTGCAATTGATATTTGAATTCGGCAGCTTTGATGTGGACGATTTGATTTTAAATACGGCTGGTGGAATACTTGGTTACCTGCCTATTAAACTGATTATTCTATTCACCCATTTAAAAAAGAAGCATGTAAAAAGAAATGTTCACTACAGTAAATAAAAAAACCACACATGAATCAAAACGATTCACTAGTGGTTTTTTTGCCGCCGGTTACCGGGACGCTGTCTGCTAACAATTCTATATTTTTCGTTACCTTTGTGCTATAAGTAAAATCACCATAGCAGTAAGGATAGCGGAAATTTTGTTTATTGCCGCCGCAGGTATAAATGGCCGGCTTTTCTTTTACCTGCTGGAGAGAAAATTGCTTTGCGAGCTCCTCACTATGCTTACCTCCGTGTTTTGCAACATAGTCAATGTAGCCAATGCCCATGTTGTAAGACTGGATAATGGTCTGGAAATCTACCTTTTTCTTATTCCCATAAGTGAGTACACGCTGGAAATGTTTAACCCCAACCTGGATGCTTTTTTTCGGATCTGTTATGGTATTCCTAGCCAAGCCAGCTGATTCCGAAGCCTGCATCGGATCCCCGCCCTTGCCGCGGCTTTCCTGCTGCATTAAGGCGATTACTACTGTTGTCTGGCTTTCGAGATGATATTTTGCTAACTCATCATATATTAAGGGATGATATTTTTTTACATCAGCAAATGGATCATTTTTTACAAGAAGAGGGGAATCTTGTTGTTGAAAATAATTTTGGAACATGGCTAAGGCGCAAAAAAGGATGAACAATACGAAAAAGGTTTTAAATTTCTTCCGTCGACGTTTTTTCATTCTGAAATCCTCCCATCCATGACCATTATAAGGGAAGTTGCCAAGAATGTCTGTGACAAGCTAAGTAGAAAAATAGTTACATTATTAAGAGAAAAATAGAATGAAATTTTTAAAAAGTGTGAACAAAAATCGATTTGCTTGCCAATACTGATGATGAATCATTGCGGTAAAGCAAAAAAGTTTGGTATCATCTTAATTATTGATATGACAAGACAAATGGGATTGGGGGTTATAATATGTCACGAATTTCAAATGAAGAGGTTAAGCATGTGGCCAATCTGGCACGATTGGCCATTACCGAGGAAGAAACAGAAAAGTTTACCAAGCAGCTGGATGCAATTATTACCTTTGCTGAGCAGTTAAATGAATTGGATACGGAAAATGTGGAGCCTACATACCATGTGTTAGATATGAAAAATGTCTTACGTGAAGATAGATCCAAACCTGGATTATCGCGTGAAGAGGTACTTAAAAATGCCCCTGAACATCAGGATGGACAGATTAAAGTACCATCGATTATGGGGAAGGAGGATTGAAAAGGGTGAGTTTATTTGATTATAAAGTTTCAGACTTACATGAGCTTTTTACGAAAAAGGAAGTAAAGGTATCCGATCTTGTGGATGAATCCTATAAGAGAATTGGACAAGTCGAGGACAAAGTCCAGGCTTTTTTAACATTAGATGAAGAACGCGCCCGCCAATCTGCGAAAGCATTAGATGACAAGATCCAGACAGATGCGGCAAAAGGTTTGCTATTTGGGATGCCGATTGGCTTAAAAGATAACTTAGTGACAAAAGGACTTCGGACAACCTGTGGGAGTAAAATCCTTAAAAACTTCGATCCCATTTATGATGCCACTGTTGTTCAGAAACTGCAGCAGGAAGAAACGGTAACGATTGGGAAGTTAAATATGGATGAGTTTGCAATGGGGTCTTCGAATGAAAATTCCCACTTCCAAACAACACGCAATCCATGGAATCTTGAGAGGGTTCCAGGTGGATCTTCAGGCGGTTCAGCAGCATCTGTAGCAGCAGGAGAAGTCCTATTTTCTCTTGGTTCTGATACAGGCGGTTCGATCCGTCAGCCGGCCTCTTTTTGTGGAGTAGTTGGAATGAAGCCAACCTATGGCCGTGTTTCCCGCTTTGGTCTCGTCGCTTTTGCTTCATCACTTGATCAAATTGGGCCAATTACGAGAACAGTTGAGGACAATGCCTATCTGCTCCAAGCAATATCCGGCCTTGATCCAATGGATTCAACCTCAGCCAATGTAGATGTACCAAACTTTGCAAGTGCCTTAACAGGTGATGTGAAGGGCCTCAAAATCGCTGTACCAAAAGAATATCTTGGTGAAGGTGTCAGCGAACCTGTAAGACAGTCTGTATTAAATGCCTTAAAGGTACTTGAGGGTCTTGGTGCCGTATGGGAAGAGGTGTCTTTACCGCACTCGAAGTATGCGCTTGCCGCGTACTATTTGCTGTCTTCCTCAGAGGCATCAGCCAACCTTGCCCGTTTTGACGGAGTCCGTTATGGTTACCGGACTAAGGATCCTGAATCGTTAATCGATTTATATAAAAAAACGCGCGCAGAAGGCTTCGGTGATGAAGTAAAGCGCCGCATTATGCTTGGTACGTTTGCATTAAGTTCAGGTTATTATGATGCCTATTACAAAAAAGCACAGCAGGTTCGTACCTTAATCAAGCAAGACTTTGAAAAGATCTTTGCGAACTATGATGTGATTGTCGGACCAACAACTCCAACACCAGCTTTTAAAATTGGTGAAAATATTGAGGATCCATTAACGATGTATGCTAATGATATTTTAACCATTCCGCTTAATCTTGCTGGTTTACCGGGAATTTCCGTTCCGTGCGGCTTTGAAGGCGGACTGCCATTAGGCTTACAAATCATCGGCAAGTATTTTGATGAATCTACTATCTATCGTGTAGCACATTCATTTGAACAGGCAACTGACTATCATAAACAAAAACCTGGATTATAGGGGGTGAAGACAATGGAATTTGAAACAGTGATCGGACTTGAGGTCCATGTAGAGTTAAAAACAGATTCAAAAATCTTCTCGGCGAGCCCTAATCATTTTGGTGCTGAGCCGAATACGAATACAAGTGTCATTGACCTAGGCTATCCTGGAGTATTACCTGTCCTTAATAAAAAGGCGGTCGAATTCGGGATTAAGGCTGCGATGGCGATTAATTGTGAGGTTGCTACTCATACCAAGTTTGACCGGAAGAACTACTTTTATCCGGACAATCCCAAAGCCTATCAGATTTCTCAATTTGATAAGCCAATCGGGGAACATGGCTGGATTGATATTGAGGTAAATGGCTATACGAAGCGCATTGGGATTACGCGCATCCATTTGGAAGAAGATGCCGGTAAGCTGAACCATGGCAAAGGGTACTCATTATGTGATTACAACCGTCAGGGTACGCCGCTTGTTGAGATTGTTTCAGAACCAGATATTCGCACACCTGATGAGGCGTATGCGTATCTTGAAAAATTAAAATCGATTATCCAATACACGGGCGTGTCGGATTGTAAAATGGAAGAGGGCTCACTCCGTTGTGATGCAAATATTTCGATCCGTCCTGTTGGACAAAAGGAATTCGGAACGAAGACGGAATTGAAAAACCTCAACTCATTCAATTTTGTCCGTAAAGGACTTGAATTCGAAGAGAAGCGTCAACGTGAAGTCGTAACAGCTGGTGGAACCATTGATCAGGAAACACGCCGCTTTGATGAAGCCACTGGTGCAACGCTGTTGATGAGGGTCAAAGAAGGTTCGGATGATTATCGCTACTTCCCTGAGCCGGATTTAATGGATTTGTACATTGATGAGGACTGGAAAGCACGTATTCGTGCTGAAATTCCTGAACTGCCTGATCAACGTCAAAAGCGTTATATTGAAGAGCTGGGACTACCTGTTTACGATGCAAAGGTGCTAACCGTTACGAAAGAAATGGCTGATTTCTTTGAAGCGACAGTTAATGGCGGTGCGGACGCAAAACTTGCTTCGAACTGGATCATGGGGGATGTTTCCGCCTACTTAAATGCTGAGCAAAAGGAACTTCATCAAGTTGCCTTAACCCCAGAAGGTCTAGCAAGCATGATTAAGTTGATCGAAAACGGAACGATTTCTTCGAAAATTGCTAAAACCGTTTTTAAAGAGTTAATCGAAAACGGCGGCGATGCCGAGCAAATTGTGAAGGACAAAGGGCTAGTCCAGATTTCCGATGAGGGAACACTTCTTAAAATTATTTCAGAGGTTTTGGATGCGAATCCACAATCAGTTGAAGACTTTAAGAATGGAAAAAATAAAGCAGTTGGCTTCTTAGTAGGGCAATTAATGAAGGCGACGAAGGGTCAAGCCAATCCACAATTGGTTAATAAGTTATTGCAGCAAGAACTACAAAAGCGTTAAGACTGAAGCTGGCAGAATCGATTCTGCCAGCTTTTTTGTTTGCGAATTTCGACAATCTTTTCTACATTTCCCGGGAAAAAATCCTTTGGTGAAAAGGGTTTATCCTGTTTCTAATCAAACGTTTGGTTAGTAACCAATTATCAGGAAACGTGTCGAAGCCTGAGACTTTCACCAAGAAGTGCCTAATATCGACTTGTTTTTTAGTTTTTTAGAGAAAAATTATCGTCGGGGTCGACAAAAATTTCTTCCATAATAAGCTGGATCCCTTTCTGTGTATGGCCTCGTGGCAAACTAATCAAACGTTTGGTTAGTTTCTTTGAGATGAGTTGTTTCAACAATCTTTTCACGGTATTTTGTAGTGAAAGCTTGCTATAGAAGGGTATTCTGCGTTTTTAATTAAACGTTTAATTAGTTTGCAGCTGGTCGAAGGATGTAAAAATTAATGGAAAAAAGGTACCTAGGAGGCTTAGTAGCTCCAATTACCGACAAACTTTTTATCTGATTACAGAGTAAAACCTTTTATTTAAAAGGGCTGAAACCAGTATTAATCAAACGTTTGATTAGTTAGATATTTGGGGAGAAATAGTCGAGGCATGTAATAAGGATGCTGCATGAATTGGGAATTATTCAATACGCTGATAAAATCTAGCCTTATCTATAAAAAAGGTATCTAAACGATTTTAGATACCGTCTTAAGTGTATTTAAAAAGCTATCATCGCTCCGCGCTCATCAAAGATTGAGGAAGGATTCCATGCAACTTCCCATAAATTGTTTTCGGGGTCGGCAAAATAGGCTATGCGTCCGCCCCAAAAGGCATCACTTGGCTCTCGCAGTACCTTTGCCCCTGCGCTACGAATGATTTCTATTGTTGTATCAACTTGCTCTTGTTGAACTACGTTAATGGAAAAGGTTACTCCATGAAAGCTCTCAGGAGAATGTCTAAATTCAATACCAGCATCATTTGCTAACTCGGCAATCGGGTATAACGATAGCAGGACACCCGCCGTTTTAAAGACAGCGTATTGATCCGTGCTTATTTCAGTCTCCTCCCAACCCAATGTTTGATAAAATTTCCTAAGAACCGGTAGATCGTATGCACCGATCGTAAGCAAGCTAACTCTTTGTGGTACCATAATTAAATCCCTCCAAAAAATTATTATCTATCTAATTTTCTCCGAACAATTCGTAATATCCTCCCAAACTTGTGGATAGTGGATTTTCATAGTTTAATCAACTAATAAATGGTAAAATTTTAGTAAGGCGTTTATCAAAAAAAGCGAGGTTTATAAATGACCATTTATATTGCACTGTTACGAGGAATCAACGTTGGCAAGAATAACCGGATCAAAATGGCAGATTTAAAAAATCTACTAGAATCAATGGGTTTAGAAAAAGTGAAAACATACATTCAAAGTGGCAATGTTTTGTTTGAAACAAAAGATGATGCCCCCCAACTTAGCCAACGATTAGAGGATGAAATAAGCAAGACTTTTGGTTTTCCGGTTCCAGTAATGTTAAGAACAGCTGAGGAATACGAGCAGATTATCCGTGATGGCCCTTACTCAATGGATTCGCTGAAGGAAGGAGAGAGTATCCAATTAGCGTTTTTGGCTGATGAACCCTCCCAAGAGAAAATAGATTATTTACGTAACTTCCATAGCGAACCAGATGAATGCTTTATTAAGGGAAAAGAAGTTTATCTTTTCCTGCGGCAAAGTATCCTTGATTCCAAACTAGCTGCCCAGCTGCCCAAACTAGCTGTTCCAGCGACAGTACGGAACTGGAAAACCGTCATCAAACTATCGACGATGGTTGAGGCTTTAAAATAATAAAACGCTCGGATTCAATTGAATCCGAGCGTCAATCCTATTATTCGTTTTTTAATAAACGAACACTTTCAGTAAATTCCTTTTCAATCTCATCATTCTTTTTATAAGTTATCAAGCTAATAACCACTGCTACAATCAGGTTGAAAACAAAGCCAGGAACAATTTCATAAAGTGTGTCACCAAGCCCAACATTTTTCCAAACGATAACGGTAACAGCCCCAACGATCATCCCGAAGAGGGCGCCCCAATTCGTAATCTTTTTCCAGAATAAACTTAGTAGGATCACGGGGCCGAAAGAAGCGCCGAAGCCTGCCCATGCATAAGCGACAAGGTCTAAAATAGTGCTATTTTGCTTAAAGGCAAGAGCTGCGGCAATTACAGAAACGAGTAGTACCGCCATTCTTCCTAAGAAGACAAGCTGCTTATCCTTAGCATTTTTGTTCATCACCATTTTGTATAAATCTTCAACAAGCGCACTGGATGTTACGATTAATTGAGAAGAAATCGTACTCATAATCGCTGCAAGAATGGCCGCCAACGCAAACCCAGCGAATAGTGGGTGGAATAAAATCTGACTTAATTCAATAAATACCGCTTCCGGGTTCTTTAAGACATGATCAGGATTATTATGGAAAAAGGCAATACCAATAAAACCGGTAGCGATTGTTCCAAGAAGCGAGATAATCATCCAGCCCATACCAATACGACGGGCACTTTTCGTTTCTTTAATCGTCTTAATTGCCATAAAGCGGACAATGATATGCGGCTGTCCAAAATAGCCTAGGCCCCAGGCCATTGCTGAAATAATGCCTAAAAAGGTTGTTCCTTTTAATAAATCAAGTTTTGTGGGGTCAATCGCCCGAATCGTTTCGATTGTTTCAGCAGGACCTCCTGTGTGGAAGATGCCAATTGCTGGAACAAGAGCAAGGGCAATCAACATCATTAAGCCTTGAATAAAGTCTGTATAGCTTACCGCCAAGAATCCACCAAATAAGGTGTAGGCAACTGTAACTCCGCCAACAATAAGAAGTCCGGTATGATAACTAGTGCCAAATGAACTTTCAAAAAAGACTGCCCCAGAAACCATCCCTGAAGAAACATAGAAAGTAAAGAAAATAAGAATAACAATACCTGAAACAATACGGAGTAGTTTTGTGTTGTCTTTAAAACGATTCTCAAGATAGCTAGGAATCGTGATTGAATCATTGGCCACTTGAGTGTAAGAACGCAAGCGAGGTGCCACCAATAACCAGTTAAGGTAGGCACCAATCGTTAATCCGATGGCGATCCAAGCATCTGCCAAACCGGTAACATAAATTCCGCCTGGCAATCCCATTAAAAGCCAGCCGCTCATATCCGCTGCCCCTGCACTTAAGGCGGTTACTGCTGGTCCTAAAGACCTTCCCCCAAGCATGTAATCTGTAAGATTGCTAGTCTTTCGATAGGAATACCAACCGATAAAGAGCATAGCGGCAATATAGATTCCGATTGAAAGTAATTGAAGTGATTCATTAGACATAGGTTTCCTCCCTGATTTTCTTATCATAGAAAATATTTTCAATAATATTTTCTATATAAAAAATATTCTATCAACTTTAATACTGTATTTCTAGTGGATAAATATACTTTTTTGAAATAGGAAAAAATGCTTGTAGAATAACTTTGGTGCATCTCACTAAGCAGTTCAATTGTATCGGGTTCTTAAAACGTCTAAGATAGGAGAAAATGGAAGGGGTGTATTTAGGATGGATTTAAATCAATGGTTTCAAAAAGGATTGACTGTGGATGGGTACATAAATGCTATGACCACCAATAAAGAGGAAATGCTGACAATCTTTGAGCGCTTTACCTTAACGGAGGAAGATAAGAATAAGCTAGAGGCATTAAGGCCGCAAAAATTACGTGCGATTGTCTTATCCGAAGATTGGTGCGGTGATGCGATGCTGAATAACCCCATTTTACTTAAAATAGCTGAAGCGGCAGGAATGGAAGTCCGTTTTGTGCTCCGCGACTCTAATTTGGAGTTAATGGATCAATATTTAACCAATGGCACGTCGAGAGCGATTCCGATTTTTATATTTATCAATGAAGATGGAAATGAAGTCGATGTCTGGGGGCCAAGGGCACCAGAGTTGCAGGATTTTGTGATGGAAAAGCGCGCTGCCTTGCCAGATAAAGATGCTCCTGAATTCCAAGCGAAACAGACTGAAATGTTTAAGAATCTTCGAGCAACCTATCAATCAGATCCATCGATTTGGCAAACCGTTGCCAATAGTATCTTATCAACACTTTGAAAATAAGGGTATGTTAAAGCTTTTTGTTGATTTTGGCACCCTGTTGATTGTAGCGGAAGGCGCGAAGACT
>NZ_JBALOS010000130.1:0-11223 GCF_036962765.1 Neobacillus drentensis | reverse complement strand
AAGTTTAACAGAGCCTAAAAATAAAAAAAAGGATCCCAAGGCAGCCAATCTAGCTGTAAGGGGATCCTTTTTTCAAAAGTTTTTTAATACACCGCTAAATAGACGCTTACGCTTTCATTACATTTTATATCCGCCGCCCTTAGGCGGGATGCGGTCATTAATTAAATTTTTATCATTAATTTTTGGTTCGATACCCAAGATAAAATTACGAATGTTCGAGCGGTGCAAATAAATTAAGAATAACGAGAATACTATAAAGATAAGTTCTAATTCGAGCTTAGAAGATACTAAAGAATAGATGAGCATACTAATGCCAACGGTGATCGAGCCGATAAAAACATACTTGGTTAAAAAGATGACTAAAAAGAAAGCCACATAGGCAATGACGAGGAGATAGATGTCTGCGATTAACAAGGCCCCGGCAGTGGTGGCAATTGCTTTTCCACCTTTGAAGCCGGCAAAAATGGGAAAGCAATGACCAACAACAGCTGCTAAACCAAAGTAAAGGGGTTCTGCGTCAAGGTTGAAGTAGATAGGCAGGTAGGCTGCCACAGCGCCCTTAGCCAGATCAATAATTAGAACGAACACAGCAGATTTTTTACCAAGAACCCTTAGTGTATTGGTAGCCCCTGGATTTTTACTGCCATGTTCCCGGACATCAACACCAAAAAACAACTTGCCCACAATTAAGGCTGTGGGAACGCTTCCAACTAAATAGGAAGCACAAAGTAAGAACCAAAACATACGAATCATTCCCTCAACTATTATTTTAGTAAATTCCCATTATTCATAGATTCTATCATATTTCAGTGGTATTATTTTGTTGAATTGTCAGTATTAGTAAAGAAAAGGGAGCGCTCGACATGAGACAAATAGATTTTGGTCAAGTTGCTAATAGCTATGCAAGTTCAAGAGAAGATATTCCAGTCACCTTAATGGATAGTTTGCTGCTTCGTAATATTTTTTTTGATGGAAAAAAAGTGGCCGATATCGGTGCAGGTACAGGTGCTTTAACTAGAAAAATGGCGATGCGAAAAGCCAATGTGATTGGGATTGAGCCATCACAGGGATTACTAACGCAAGCTTCTGTATTGAATCGGATGAAGAATTTTACGATTCCGTATCAGCAGGGTACAGCTGAAGCGACGGGATTAGATGATTCCCATTATGATATTGTCACGGTTATGCGGGCTTGGCATTGGTTTGAACGGCCAAAGGCAATAGAAGAAGTAAAACGTATCTTAAAAGCTAGAGGGACGTTAATTGTCATTGATTCAGGTTTCCTATCAGGAACGTCAGTAGTGGAAAAAACCTTTGAGGTCCTCAAAAATTATGTAACAGAGGGCTTAAAACCATCCGGTTCGAAGGCAGACTCCAACATGCGAATCAATGGCTTTCCGATAGAGTGGTTTCAAGAATGGGAGCAAAACGGGTTTGAAGTAAGAGACTTTTATAAGATAAATTACTCAGTCAACTTTACAAAGCAGGGATGGATTGAACGAATCGAATCAATCTCCTGGCTGGCAGGATTAGATGAAGCTGTTCGAAAGCAGGCCCTTCTTGAGTTAGAGAAGGCCTTGCCAGATCAGGGGCAATGGGCTATTCCCCATGAATGTAATGTCTGCATTCTAAGAGTAGAAGCGTAGTAATGTAGGTAAATAAACGATATAATAGACAGCATACTAGCGCACCATATAAAGGATGATGAATTTGAGTAAGAAACTAAAAATCCAATCACCGAAAATACCAACCGGTTTAAGTCCGTTTGATTATAACAATAGAGAAGATTCTTATATTAACATGGCGCTCATTAGCGACTGTACGATCTCACAAGAGGATATTGAAAAAGTACGATTCGAAGAGGTTGTGTTTAAAAACGTTACCTTTCTCGATGGATCGTTTCGCTACATTCAATTAACCGATGTTATTTTTGAACGGTGCGACCTGTCCAATGTAGACTTTACCGATGGAATCATCCACCGGGTCGAGTTTCGTGATTGTAAACTGCTCGGATTAAATCTTGCAGATGCGACGTTAAGAAATGTCTTTTTTGAAAATTGTAATCTGAATATGGGTTCGTTTGGATATGCAGATTTGAAAGAAATGAGGTTTGAAAATTGTTCCCTGCGCAGTGCAGATTATTATGAAGCCAAGTTCAATAAACTTGAATTTAAACACTGTGATCTGGAAGATGCGAACTTTACGGGAACCCGGCTTGCTGGAGTCGACCTTAGCAGTTGTAAATTTAACCGCTTAAATCTCTCACTTGATAGTGTGGCAGGGTGCATGGTTTCTGCAGATCAGGCGCTTGGATTTGCAAAGCTTTTAGGATTGGAAATTAAAGAATAAACTATTTTGATAGATGCTAAAACCGTGCGGACGCCATCCGCACGGTTTTTATATTCAACTGCAAAAATCAGCGTGGTATGATGAAGAGAATTGAAAAAATTTTTTTAAAAAATGGTGTAGGGTTATGTAAATAGCGTTTCGTCTATTTAGTGAGTAACAAAAAAGAAAGGGGGAGAGAACCATTAGTGATGCAGCTTTAATAGAAAATGTGCTGGACGGCAATGATCATGCCTTTCGACTTTTGGTTGAGAAGTACCGTAATGATGTGTTCCGGACCATCTTTGCTGTGCTTCGCGACCAGAAGGAAGCAGAAGACGCCGCACAGGAAGTATTTATGAAAATCTATACCTCTCTCCCCCAATATCAAAATCAAGGGTTTAAGACGTGGATAACGCGAATTGCCGTTAATCATGCGATAGATGTAAAACGAAAACAAGTGAGAAAACGAGAGGAAGTGGCGGAAGACCTTGAACAACAGGTTGCAGGGTCGCCGAAGGATAGTGTTGAGAAAGAGATAATCGAACTAGATCGAAGAAGACTTGTTAGGAAAAAGCTTGAAGAACTGCCTGAAAATTATCGTGAAGTTATTTACGGATTTTATATTGCGGAAAAAAGCTATCAGCAAATGGCTGAAGAACAGAATGTGCAGGTGAAAACCATTGAAACAAAGCTGTACCGGGCCCGCCATTGGATGAAAAAGAATTGGAAGGAGGACGATTTTTCATGAAGCATTACACTTTTAATGAGTGGTTGCAATACGTTAATGACGAAATCAATGAGAAAACCAAAGAGGAATTAGAAAATCATTTATATTCGTGCGACCAATGTCTCAACCATTATTTAATGGCTGTGGAAACCAATGAATCATCGCTTCCAGTTCTACCAGACAGTGACTTTACCGAGTTGGTCATGGCGGAGGTTTCAAAGCAAAAAACGGAATTACAAGTGTCATGGCTAGAGCGGAAAATGGATATCGATTCTAGTATACAACCGGTGCCAACGGAGCCAATCATAAAGAAGGAAGAAGTGAACAAGAAAAAACCATTTTATCAGCAAGCAGTCTTTCATTATCTGCTTGCAGCGGCCGCGACACTTTTATTAACCTTCTCAGGAGTCTTTCAATCGCTAGCTGCTTATGCAAACTCGCTCGAAAGGCCGCAGCAACTTCAGGAAAAGAAGCCTTCAGTGACGGAGGGTGTTATTAATAAAACTTTTGCATGGATGGATTCACTAGAAAAAAAGGAGGCAGTTAAGAAATGAAAAATCCGACAAAAGCACTGACCTTATCCTTATTCCCAGGTCTTGGTCATATTTATTTCGGCAACATGTTTCGCGGAGTCCTTTATCTGCTGTCGGTATTGGGGCTGGCATTCGTTACGGTCATTGGGTTAGTCACAAATAATGAGGAAGTCTCCATCGTGACCTTTATGTTAGGACTGTTCCTGTATCTTATCAGTTTCATCGATATGGGTGTGCAGGTTTCCAAGCATAAAAAGGCGCTTAAGGCTGCTAACCCAGATGGAGCGCAGACACAGGTTTCGCAAGATTCAGAACGGTTTTATACGATTGTTTTATCATTTATCCCAGGCTTAGGCCACTTCCAAATTGGCTTAATGACCAGAGGATTAACGCTTTTGGCTACCTTCTTGGGACTCGGGGTCATGGTCACATTCGTGACAGCTCTTTCCAACCGAGGTGAATTTATGGTCTTTTTGGCCGCACTGCCGATTATTTGGGTGTATGGATTTTTTGATGCCGTTCAACAGGTAAACAAAAAACAGCGCGGGGAGGTACTTGTCGATAGGACGATCTTTGAAGACTTTGAGATGCGGCGCGAAGATGGTAAAAAGAGCAAATCGATCGCCACATTTCTCGCGATTTTTCCAGGAGCAGGACATCTGTATCTTGGCCTGCAGCGACGGGGCATCCAGTTAATGGCAGCATTTCTGTTTTCTATCTATATTTTGGATACGTTACGACTAGGGATCTTCTTGTTCCTAATTCCGATTATCTGGTTTTATAGTTTTTTTGATGCGATGCAAAAGGTTTCAAGGTACGGAGAAGAAACGATAGAGGATGTACCGATTATTGCGTATTTCCTTAATCATCAAAAATGGGTAGGGATTGGGCTTGTTTTGATGGGTCTCTACTATCTCTTGATGAATGTCTTTCTTCCGGCTTTCTCACCGATTCTAAACAGGTTAATTAATTTTGATTTGATGTATTGGGTACAAGGGTATCTACAAACAGGACTTGTCTGTCTCCTGTTGATTGGCGGGGGCATTAAGCTTTTATCTGGAAGCAAACAAAAACGGGAGGCAAAAAAGCATGAATAAGTGGGGAAAAGCGATTGCAGGCGCAGCAATAATCGGATTCGGAATTGGGTTCCTTTTTAGAAAAAGAAGGGGTGGAGAAGAAGGATGAGAACTTGGCGTGTTGGAACGTTTTCGATGGGAGCCTCACTTGTATTCCTTGGTCTTTTCCTCTTTTTTTCAAAGTTTATGGGGTTAGACCTTGTACAGGTGATGACGGCTTGGTGGCCGCTTTTATTGGTTGTCCTCGGTGGTGAGATTCTCGTTTATTTGTTTTTGTCACGTCAGGAAAAACCGGTGTTAAAATATGATTTCCTAAGTATTTTCTTTGTGGGAGTCGTCGGAACGGCTGGGATTGCATTCGCGATTTTGAGCACAACGGGTATTATCGGGAAAGTGGAAGAAGTGATGGCGAGGGAGGAGCGGTCGTTTGAACTGCCTGCTTTTTCCCGCCAAATGGATGACAATATCAAACGGGTGGTAGTCAGGTCGGTGGGCCATCAGTTAACGGTTGAATCGACAGAGGAAAAAGCGGTATCTTTGTTCGGGACGTATCGGGTGCAAACAGCCAAAAAGACGAAGTTACTTCAGAGTTCCGATGATATCATTTCGGCAGACCAAAAGGGTGATACGCTTTATTTAAATATGAAGTCACTGCCCAATGAAGTTAGTCCGTTCAATGCTAGTGGGGAGGTTGCCGCAACACTGTTGGTTCCAAATAATGTGAAGCTTGAAGTGGTTGGCAGTGATAGTTCACTCACGTTAAAGCCGCGCTTGCTTGTGAACGACTGGAATATCGAAAGTGTTGCTTCAATTGCGGTCGATGTCGCTGCCAATAGTAATTTGAAGGTTGAGGCAGTGGGTGTTCAAGAGCTTAGAGGAAAAGAAGGCGATTGGAAGGTGTCGCAGAAAAAGACTTCTGATGGCATCGATAATGGTATGAAAGATGGGGTTTATCAATCAGGTGAAGGGAAATACCGCATCAACATTGCCAATGCCTATGAGATCAGTCTGAATGCCAATCAATAATAAGAGTGTTCAGGGCATATGGAGCTTGGGTGAGTTCCTATATGTCTTGTTTTTTGCAAAAAAATAAAAAAACGGTATGATAAGAGATGGATGTTGGAGGGTAAATTAGTATATACGCTGGCTATATGTTTGTAAGCAAGAATGAAAATTGGTAGAATATTGAAGTGAGCGGGTAGCTAATACCGATGTTGATATCAAAAATAGGATGATGAAACGATGAAAAGAGCAAGACTGATTTACAATCCTACCTCAGGACGTGAAATTCTGAAGCGGAATCTTCCAGAAATTCTTCAGAAGCTAGAAATGGCTGGATATGAAGCATCTTGTCACGCGACAACGGGTGCAGGGGATGCGACGGAAGCAGCACGGATAGCTGTTGAGCGTAGGTATGATATTGTTATTGCGGCTGGCGGTGACGGAACGATTCATGAGGTGGTTAACGGCCTCGCGGAACAGGAGTATCGTCCGAGATTAGGAATTATTCCAGCTGGAACGACGAATGATTTTGCCCGCGCCCTGCAAATTCCAAGAGATATTGGAGCGGCGGTGGATATCATCACAAAAGGGGAAATGATTCCAGTCGATATTGGACGTATCAATGACCGGTATTTTATTAATATTGCTGGCGGCGGTAGAATCACCGAGATTACATACGAAGTTCCAAGTAAGTTGAAAACGATGCTTGGTCAGTTGGCATACTATTTAAAAGGGATGGAAATGCTTCCGTCCATTAAACCATCTAAGGTATCGATTGAGTATGATGGGAAGTTATTCGATGGGGAAGCCATGCTGTTTCTGGTCGGGCTGACTAATTCCATCGGCGGGTTTGAAAAGCTTGCACCTGACGCATCGATTAACGATGGACTATTTTCGCTTCTGATCTTGAAAAAGACCAATCTTGCTGAATTTATTCGAATTGCGACATTGGCTCTTCGTGGTGACCATATCCATGATCCCAATATTATCTACACACAGGCAAACCGGATTAAGGTTCATGCGACGGAAAAGGTGCAGTTAAACTTGGATGGAGAGTTTGGCGGATTGTTACCAGCTGAGTTTGAGAACCTCTATCGTCACTTAGAGGTGTTTGTGCCCCTTGAAGATATCAGACCGAATGACCGCCCAACCGATTGGGAAGCAGGGAAAAGATATAGCTAAGAAAGCTCGTTCTAATGGGACGGGCTTTTTTTCTATTGAAAAGGGAATTATGTAAACGTTATAGAATAATCTGTAATGAATGATGGATAAACGGTTGAAGGGGTGTATGGAAATGAAAGCACTAATAAATATTGATTATACCTATGATTTTGTAGCGGAGGACGGGGCATTAACATGCGGCGAGCCCGGACAAAAGATTGAAGGCAGGATTGTCGAACTGACCAAAGAGTTTATCGCGAATGGAGAGTATGTCGTTTTTGCGATAGATGTTCATGACCGTGGAGATGAATTTCATCCAGAGA
Source organism: Neobacillus drentensis (assembly GCF_036962765.1). GTDB lineage: Bacteria > Bacillota > Bacilli > Bacillales > Cytobacillaceae > Neobacillus > Neobacillus drentensis_C. Next base: position 4,073 of record NZ_JBALOS010000130.1, on the reverse strand, counting down.
CAAAGCTGTTCCCTCCGCATAATTTACGCGGGACTGCAGGGCGAGACTTGTTTGGGACCCTAAAGGAAGTATACGAAATGAATAGTTCACATGAACATGTAGTTTTTATGGATAAAACGCGCTATTCGGCGTTTGCGGGGACGGATCTTGAGATGAAATTACGGGAACGCGGGATTACCGAGGTCCATTTGGTCGGGGTTTGCACTGATATTTGCGTGCTTCATACTGCTGTCGATGCCTACAATAAAGGCTTTAAAATTGTGGTATACAAGGATGCAGTGGCATCTTTTAATCAAGCTGGCCATGAATGGGCGCTTGGTCATTTTGAACAATCCCTGGGAGCAGAGGTTAAATAGACTTAGACTTTCAAGTATGTTATTGGTTATAATGATGAAAAAGCTGAAATAGTACTTCGGAGGTCAGGTTATGAAACACTTTTATCACGATGATAGTTTAACTCTGCATACGGATCTATATCAGATCAATATGGTAGAAACGTATTGGAGAGATGGGATACATAATAAACGTGCGGTCTTCGAACTATTTTTCCGCAAGCTTCCGTTTGGGAATGGTTATGCTGTCTTTGCTGGCTTAGAGAAAGTGATTCAGTTTATTCAAGGCTTCCGCTTTAGCGAGGAAGATCTCGAGTATTTAAAAACTGAAGTAGGTTATAAGGATGATTTCATTCAATACCTGAAAGATATCCGCTTTACTGGAACGATCTGTGCGATGGAAGAAGGCGAGCTTGTTTTTGGCAATGAACCAATTATACGGGTGGAAGCTCCTCTGGCAGAAGCGCAATTGATTGAAACAGCCTTGCTTAATATTGTGAATTACCAAACATTAATTGCGACGAAGGCATCGCGAATCAAGCAAGTCGTAGGCAATGAAGTAACGATGGAGTTTGGGACCAGACGGGCGCAGGAGATGGATGCAGCGATTTGGGGTACGAGAGCAGCCTATCTTGCAGGGTTTGAATCGACAAGCAATGTCAGAGCTGGAAAGCTGTTTGGCATTCCTGTATCAGGAACACATGCGCATTCGATGGTCCAAGCCTATAAAGACGAATATACAGCCTTCATTAAATATGCCGAATCGCACAAGGATTGTGTCTTTTTAGTAGATACATACGATACACTCCGTCTTGGTGTGCCAATTGCCATCAAAGTGGCAAAAGAATTAGGGGATAAAATTAATTTTATCGGCATCCGTCTTGATAGCGGTGACCTTGCCTACCTTTCGAAGGAAGCGCGTAAAATGCTCGATGAGGCTGGATTCACTGACGCAAAGATTGTAGCCTCCAGTGATTTAGATGAATATACGATTATGAGTTTGAAATCGCAGGGTGCCAAAATTGACAGTTGGGGAATAGGGACGAAGCTGATTACGGCTTACGACCAGGCAGCACTTGGTGCGGTTTATAAAATTGTGTCCATTGAGGGCGATAACGGGAAAATGGAAGATACGATCAAGATCTCATCCAATCCGGAAAAGGTTACAACACCAGGATTAAAGAGGATTTATCGAATCATCAATAATACAAATAACCATGCCGAAGGAGACTATATTGCCTTAGCAGAAGAAAGACTCCCTGAAAAGCGGCTGCGGATGTTCCATCCAACCCATACGTTTATGAACAAAGTGGTAACCAATTTTACCGCAAAAGAATTACATGCGAGGATCTTTACGAAAGGCGAGCTTGTTTATGAAGTGCCGTGCTTGGAAGAATCACGTGATTATTTGAAGCAAAACCTCGATGCACTTTGGGATGAATATAAGCGGATCATGAATCCTGAAGAGTACCCCGTTGACTTGAGTCAAAAATGCTGGGATAACAAGATGAGAAATATTGAAGAAGTGAAAGAAAAGGTTGCAGCCATGAAAGGTGACCAAGAAGCGGGCTTATAAATAAAAAGGCAGACTCCAAGGGGATGTTACGATACTCCCCCATAGAGTCTGCCCTATATTTATTTTTGCCTAAAGAAGTCTGTAAAAGCATGGAAAATTTCGATTCCCTGGTAGGTTAGCATGCTTGCGGCCGAAATCGAAAAGAAACCAATGATAACAAAGCGAATCCACATAATTGTTTACCTCCCTTTATCATTAATTGATATTGAATGATAAGGGAGATTGGATCACATAGTTGGATTGATACAATTTGGGTATTAGAAAAATAAAGCTTTTGTCAAAATGGATGAACAAATAAATAAGCGGAGTCACAGCTGCTGTAAGGACGGTCGTCATGACTATGACCGTTTGTATCACAACCGGCAGCTTTTTCTCATTCTCCCATTGGTCCTTCACCTTGCCATCATCGATGTTGATGACCGCTTTGACATCAGTGTGTGATTGTGGAAGTGAGTGCGTAAAGTGAATAAAGGTGAAAGAAAGGAAGGCAAAGAGTAACGGAATGGACAGGTTTTTTATCAGCTTAATCATGATCCACTCCTTCCAATCATGAGATTGTTTTAATCATATATACTTTTATTATATTTGAAAACAAAAATATTCTGACAATTTTTTCATTTTTATTTAAAAAAGGGCACTTGTCCTCAGCAAGTTTCGCAAACGGTCATGCTTTGTGTTACAATCTTAGCAGTCAAAACGTGCAAAGGAAGAAACGAATGAGCAGAATAATTCCGGTTAATAAAAATGAGTATATAGATGTAGTTTTTGAAGATTTAACCCATGACGGAGCGGGTGTGGCCAAGGTTGATGGGTACCCGTTATTTGTTCCAAACGGACTGCCGGGCGAAAAGGCACAAGTGAAGATCATTAAGGTGGGCAAAGGGTATGGCTTTGGAAGATTGGTGGAGCTGTATGAAAAAAGCCCTGACCGAGTCGATATTGAACGCAGCGAGCTCCATAAATATGGCGGCTGCCAACTCGAGCACATCAGTTATGAAGGCCAGCTGAAATACAAAGAGAACCAGGTACGTCAAGTGCTTACACGGATAGGTAAACTAGAGGATGTTGTTGTTCATCCGATTTTGGGGATGGACAATCCCCTGCATTACCGCAACAAGGCACAGGTGCCTGTGGGGGAAAAGGACGGCAAACTGATAGCCGGCTTTTTTAAACCGAGGAGTCATGAAATTGTAGATACCAACGAAAGTGTCATTCAACTGCCTGAAATAAATGAAGCGGTGCGTGTGGTGAAGGAAATTTGCAGTGAACTGGGAATCCCTGTTTATCATGAGGAAACACATAAAGGGGTGCTCCGCCACATCATGGCAAGGTATGGGCAGCAAACGGGCGAGCTGATGGTGGTCATCATCACTAGAACAACCGACCTTCCAAAGAAAGATCTGTTAGTGGAGCAAATGGTGGCTCGTCTGCCGAAACTAAAGTCAATTATTCATAATGTGAATTCTAAACGGACCAATGTTATAATGGGGGCCGCAACGAACGTTTTGTGGGGGAATGAAGTCATCTATGACTATATCGGTGATGTGAAATTCGCCATTTCCGCACTGTCCTTTTATCAAGTTAATCCTGTTCAAACAAAGGTATTATATGATAAAGCGCTGGAATATGCCGACCTTAGCGGGGGAGAAAGCGTGATTGATGCCTACTGTGGAATTGGAACCATTTCATTATTTTTAGCCCAAAAAGCACGAAAGGTATTTGGCGTGGAGATCGTTCCCGAGGCGATTGAGGATGCCAAGCGGAATGCTTCATTGAACGGAATGGAGAAAACCGAGTTTGTGGCTGGAGAAGCTGAGGTTGTGATCCCGAAGTGGTATAAGGAAGGGAATGTCGCAGATGTCCTGGTCGTGGACCCACCACGCAAGGGTTGTGATGAAGCCTTATTACAGACGATTATCGAGATGAAACCGAAAAAGGTCGTCTACGTATCCTGTAATCCTGCTACCCTAGCAAGGGATTTGCGGATATTGGAAGACGGAGGGTACAAAACTTTAGAAGTCCAGCCGGTGGATATGTTTCCTCAAACAACACACGTGGAATGCTGTGCGTTGATAGAATTAATTAAATAATAAGCAGAGGGATTCGAGAATCGATAAAAGATTCTCGAATCCCTCTGCTTTAATTTCAATACGATCTATTAAATC
>NZ_JBALOS010000129.1:0-5402 GCF_036962765.1 Neobacillus drentensis | reverse complement strand
GTTCCATACTAATTTGTGGAGGTCGAAAAGACGGGTTTCGACCTCTTTTTTGCGTTTTATAGGTATTAAAATCAACTTCTTGCACTATTTTGCTTAATAGACTCTTAACAAATGATACAATTAAGGTATAATATTATTTGTCAATGATAGAAACATCAAATAAGTAATGAACTCCTAAATATTATTTAGAACGCTGCTGATGATGCAGGTTAGTTCAACGTAATCATTTTGTGTAGATTCAAAAGCGGAAAGAGAGTGTTCGAAAATGGGTCGAAAGTGGAACAATATTAAAGAAAAGAAAGCTTCAAAAGATGCCAATACAAGCCGTATTTACGCTAAATTTGGAGTTGAAATTTATGTAGCAGCAAGACGGGGTGAACCCAATCCTGAATCCAATCAAGCATTAAAATTCGTGCTTGAACGCGCAAAAACATACAATGTACCGAAGCACATTATTGACCGTGCAATTGAAAAAGCAAAAGGCGGTTCAGAGGAAAGCTATTCCGAACTGCGTTATGAAGGATTCGGACCAAATGGTTCTATGGTGATCGTTGATGCCTTAACAAACAATGTAAACCGTACCGCATCAGATGTACGTGCAGCTTTTGGTAAAAACGGCGGGAACATGGGTGTAAGTGGCTCTGTGGCCTATATGTTCGATGCAACAGCTGTTATCGGTGTGGAAGGCAAAACGGAGGAAGATGTTCTTGAATTATTAATGGAAGCAGATGTTGACGTCCGTGACATTATTGAAGAAGAAGATTCTGTGATTGTTTATGCCGAACCAGAGCAGTTCCATGCTGTGCAAGAAGCATTTAAAAATGCTGGAGTTACAGAATTTACTGTAGCTGAATTAACAATGATGCCGCAAAATGATGTCACACTTCCTGAAGATGCACAAGCAAAATTCGAGAAAATGATTGATGTCTTAGAAGAATTAGAAGACGTTCAACAAGTGTACCACAATGTTGATTTAGGTGAATAAACGTTAAAGCAGACCTTGAATGAGGTCTGCTTTTTTTGTGGCTGATGTCCTATCGTCACCGTTTAACTGCCGATAGTATAAAAATGGTTGCAATAATGGAAATGGAACCAATCCATTCAGCCGGACCGAATGATACTTGGAGCCAGGCAACAGCTAAAAAGGCCGCTGATAATGGCTCGACACAAGCAAGGAGACTGGCTTCAGAAGCTTGAATGTACTTTAGACTTTCCATAAAGCAAAAAAAGGCTATTAATGTACCGAAAAGGATGACAAAAACCACAGCAACAAACGATGACAAACTCCATTGACCTTGAAACTTCCATGGCGGATGAATCAAGCTAAAGCCAATCCCGCCAATCAACATTCCCCATCCTACTGTAAGAAGAGATCCCCATTTCACTAATAAACTTCCTGGATAGAGCGTATAAAAAGCGAGGGCAAATGCCGATAGAATACCCCAAGTAAAGGCAGCGCCGGAAATGGTAAGTGAATCAATCGTTCCTTTTGTGACAAGTAGGAATGTTCCAAAAAGGGCTAATCCTATCGCCATGAGTTCATGTTTGGCAGGTAATTTCTTTGCCCGGAAACTTAAGTAACAGACAATAATGACGGGTGCAAGGTATTGCAGAATTGTTGCTGTTGCTGCATTTCCAGTTTCGATGGCTGCGAAATATGTATATTGAACGCCAAACATGCCAATCAACCCAAAGATGACTAGGCGAAAGATATCCTGTTTATTTGTCCAAATGCTCCAGATAGATTGTTTCATCACCGTGTGCGAAAAAAATAATAAACCCACCCCAGAAAAAATCAGCCGGTTAACAACTAACCAATTCGTACTAAAACCCTGTTTTTGAAATAAGTATTGAGCTACCGTTCCTGAAACACCCCAAAAGGTTGCCGCAATCAGCACTAAAATAATGCCTCTTGTCCTGGGCCTTGGGGAGGAAACCGCTGCGATTTGCGAATTCATCCTATCCCTCCATTGTGAAACAATACTAAAATCCTAATCTTTTAAATATAACAATAATTATATCACGTCATAGAAAAGAAGGCATATTGCAAAATGACTCCGTAACGAATAGAGGCTAATCGTGCCCACTACTGTAGAAAAAAGGAGTCAACGGTAACGAATAGAGGCTAATCGTGCCCGTTGCCCTAGAAAAAAGGAGTCGACAGTAACGAATAGAGGCTAATCGTGCTCGTGTCCTCAGAAAAAAGGAGTCGGCGGGGACGATTAAAGATTAATCGTGCAACTCAAGTCGTCTGTTCGCTTTATCCCTTTAAACTATGTTATTATCTATCATAATTACAACTGAGAAGGGATGAACAAGATGTCATTGGAAAGTGTTAAGGCCCATTTTAAACAATGGAATCGTGATCATGATGTTATGGAATTTGAAACCTCTAGTGCAACAGTGGATCAAGCTGCTGAGACGATTGGAGTCGCTCCAGCTCGAATTGCAAAAACTTTATCTTTTCGGGGGAGCGAGGATAAGGCTATTTTAATCGTGGCTGCTGGGGATGCAAAAATTGATAATAAGAAGTTCCGTCAGCAATTCGGTTTCAAAGCGCGGATGCTCACACCTGATGAAGTTCTAGAGCAAACAGGACATGCCATTGGCGGTGTTTGTCCGTTTGGCCTGAATAATGAACTGGATGTGTACCTGGATGTCTCCATGCAGCGCTTCGAAACACTCTATCCAGCTTGCGGCAGCACTAACTCTGCGATTGAATTAACCAAAGAAGAGTTATTTACGTTTTCCAATGCTACAGACTGGATCGACGTTTGCAAAGGTTGGGAAGAAGAGGGAGAATCAGTCGTTAATCATGGTAGTCTGATTACCAATGAAGCTGAAAAAACCCCTCAACGGTAGCCTGTGGAATTGTATAATGCTCTTGACTTAAAAAAGACCAGGCAATTTGCCTGGTCTTCTGCTAATTAATCCACCTATTACATAAAACTCTCACCATTATCATGATTAAACAGCCATTCTATTCCAAACTTATCTTTTATGGAACCGTAGGCTTTGCTCCAGAACGTTTCTTGAAGCTCCATAACTACCGTACCGCCCTCTTTCAATTTGTTAAAATAGGAAGTAATCTTATCTAAGTCCTTATTTACAATTGCTAGACTTATGTTCGTACCAGCTACAAATGGATGACCTGGAAAAACATCAGAAAACATTACGTTGCTTCCATCAATGTTAAGCCTTGTATGCATGACCAAGTTTTTTGCTTCTTCTGGAAGTGGATATTCTGGGTTCGGCGGCGCTTCCCCAAAGGTCATAATGTGTGGCTTTTCTAATCCAAAAACCTCCGCGTAAAACTCTGCTGCCTCACGACAGTTCCCATTAAAATTTAAGTAAACATCAACAGACATGTGCAATAACCCCTTTATTTTAAATTGTAATCATTGGTAATTGTACCATTTAGACACACCATATCCAACTTATCCCTATCTGTGCAAGGACAAACCTTATACCGAGACTTAAATAAATAATTTAGTTTCCGAGCGAATACAATTAAACAAAATCTTATTTTGAATTTTGCAGAAAAGAAGGTGGTGTGTGATGAAGTTCAAAATTCATCGATGTAATTGCCGGAAGCTTTGGTCGATTCAAACGCGAAAATCAAAGTTTACCGCACTTTCCCTTCTCCTTGATGGCAGCTGGGGTACTGAATTGAAACCTCAACGGAAATATAACCCCAAGGGATTTGTGACCACAAACTCAAAACAAGATATTATTGTTAATCCTCCTATTGAAGCAGTAGCGAAATTTGAAAAGGTAGCAAAACTGATTTACGACAAAAAGAAAGTTAATTTTAACGTGAACCAGGGCGAGTCCTTATTTTTCGCTGAAGATGGCACGTGTTATCTACTAAAAAAATTGTAACTTACGATCCTTTTAATAATCCAAATTCTTCTGAACAAAATCTCCAATTTCGTCAATAGCCTGTTGACCTTCAGGAATGGCAAACTGTTGAAAAACATGCCACATCTCGTCCCATACTTTAAAGGTTACTTCGACACCTGCTGATCGTGCACGATCGACTAGTCGAGCTGAATCACTTAAAAGAATTTCATCGTTCCCAACATGAACCAACATCGACGGAAGTCCAGACATGTCCGCATATATTGGTGATACCAGTGGATGCCGAGGATCCAAATCCCCAATATATAGTGCTGGTGCCGACCGTGATGCATCCGGAGATAACCATGGATCTACGAAAGCCCTAGTTTCCATTGATTCGCCTGTACCTTCCATATCTGTCCACGGAGATAAGAGTACGGCCAAAGCTGGCAAGGCTTCATTTTCTTCTTTTAATGAAAGAAGTGTAGCTAATGTTAGACCTCCACCTGCTGAGTCGCCGCCGATAATAATCTTATCAGGTGTAATCCCGGAGGAAATCAACCAGCGATATACTTTGATGGCGTCCTCAATCGCTGCTGGAAATGGGTTTTCTGGTGCAAGTCGATATTCAGGGACTAATACGCGTGCACCTGTGGACCGTGATAGCTTCGAGGCAAGATAACGATGGGTATTACAGCTTCCCATTATATATGCTCCACCATGAAGATAAAGAAAAACTCGGTCTTCCACCGCATTAGGTGCCATTACCCATTCAGCTGAGATTCCCTCGATGCTTGTTTTTTCTACGATGATGTCCTGTGCCACAGGGGTTAGAGCTGATAATGCTTCTAGTCCTTTTCTGGCTGTTTCGATGTCAAATCCTGCTGTTTGGTTTGCCTTTGATGACATTAAATATTGTCTAACTAGTAGACTTTCTTGACTTGCCATGAAGTTTTTCCCCTTTCACCTTAAAATGTAAGCGTGTACATATAGATATTTCTCTACAATTCTATTAATTCCTCCATAATATAACAACGAATTTATGAACAAAAACCCTCGCATCCAAAAAGCGAGGGTTTCATTATTATCTCGGGGTGATCGGTTTTACGGTAATAGCAGGGGATGTTGTCGAAATGATACATCCTTCTAAATGTTCAGGTTTTAAAAAGCCTAATTGAAGGGCGGCCTTGATTTTTTCATCATCTGGTTTTTTTACTACCTGGATGAGTTCGTTCATCTGTAATTCGTCTAATCTTTTAATGGTTTCAGCTTCGTTATATTTTTCTGTTTTCCGAATTTGGCGTTGGAGCTTGTAGCCGCTTATTGTAATTTCGCCTTTGTGATCAGAGCCAACCAGATGATTAAAGTAATGTTGAAAGGTATCCTTTAAATCATTCATTTCCAACTCTATTTCTTTTTTCTGCTTATTCAGTTCGTAATACTTTACCAACATTTCTCCTGTAATCACACTAACATCGTTCTTCCCCATGTAACCGCCTCCTGTTGCGAACGTATATTCCTATTTTATGTTTCGCTCCTTCAAAAAATAACCTTTTTATAAA
>NZ_JBALOS010000128.1:0-1992 GCF_036962765.1 Neobacillus drentensis | reverse complement strand
TAGTATTATCGGTTGCTCAAACAAATTGTTTAGCTGTTTTTTATTTATTTTTATTTTGTTTCAAAGAATTCCTTGTTGTTAATTATTATCGTCAGGTCAAAATTATAGTTTAGGGATTTTATCAAATTTTTGATATTTTTTTATATAAAAAGAACCGTAAATCTAATCAGGGTTTTTACCCCCAAAAAAGATCTACGGTCTTTAATATTCTATTTACATTCCTAACTGTTGTGAAAGCCAAGAACCTTGCGAATTAAGCTGTTGTAATGCTTTTTCCATTGCCCCAAATTGCTTCCAAAGTCTATTTTCATACGAATTGATTTTATCTTGTTCTCTATAAATGTTAGCATCAAGAGATTTGATTTGTTTAGCCATAAAACTAGTCGTATCAACAGTGGAATTCGGAGATCCAGCTATTGACCCCAGTTGTGTAATGGTTGCATTTAAGCGATCATAAATTCTCCACCCAAAACCACTTTTCTCATGCAAATTGGTGTCGGTCGCAGTTGTTGCAGAGCCAGTGGCAGTCTCTTTAGCAGTGAAAAGTTTCTTTACATCTTCTAAATTCGTTTGCAAAACTCCTTTTAGTTTAGCTTCGTCCAATACTAATTTACCGCTATCCCTATAATTTGTAGAGAAGTTTATCCCAATGTCTTTTAATGAGTTAAAGCTTGAAGAAACTGCTGGATTTTGAACAGTAGAGACTAGACTATGCCGCATTTCTGTAAGGAAGGATCTAATTGTTGAATCGCTCGTTAGCACTCCACTCTTTGCTTTTTCGTCCCAAAGCTTAATATCGTTGTCCTTCATATCCTTTTTTTGGTCATCAAGTAAAGGGGGATAATCTCGATATTTTTTCTCTGACAATTTACCATTTAGGTCTGCTATTATTTCATTGTATTTATCTACAAAAGTTTTAACACTGGTAAATATACTATCCGAATCACTCTTATTCGTTACATTTACTGTCCCACTACTCATGCTCGCCTTAATATCAAAGGTCATCCCATCATACGTTACAGAATTTGAATCAGTTCGAAACTCGAGTCCATTAATGAACATTTTAGCTTGTGCCGCATCTGTGCCAGCCACTACTGATGTGGTTGCATCGCTGCTATAACTTCCTCCTGAAATGGAACCTGCTGGTATACCCAATTTAGTAAGAAGGTTTGATGCCCCCTCTGCTATGTTAACATCTTGACCAGCACCTGCAGTAGCGTTTGTAAAGGTGTAAGATTTTTCAACAGAAGAATATGACACCTTTAGTGGAGTTTTACTAGTTATGTCATCTAAGACAGTGGATAGTTTTGATGTAATATCAAATTGATAGATTTGCCCATTTATTGATAATGATGTTTTTCCACTTCCAGTCGCATCTTCCGTTACACCTAAATCACTTAGTGTTTTTGTTGTATCTAAACTACCTGTTTGAAAAAACTTCACAGAAGCTGCAATAGCTGGTTTTGCTTGTTGTACATTTGTAATTTCATATGAAGTTTGTGTTGGTGTCCCGCTAACGGTTGCGGAGACAACACTTTCATTTGAAGAACTTGCAGTTTGCTTGTTGAAGGTCGATTGCAACCGCAAACCTTCCATCGCTTTTCGGAACTCATCCACTTTTTTGTTCACATCACGATAGGCATCGGATTTCCAGGTTGACATGATTTTTGTTTGTTGCATTTTGTTTAAGCGGCTGCTCTGTGCTTTAACCAGGTTGGCGACGATTTCATCCGTATTCATTCCAGACGCCAGACCGCTTACTCTCAATGTATTTCTAGTATCAATCACCCTATTCACTCCTTTTTGATTTACGTTTTATCAGTTTTATATCAAAAGAATTAATAATATGTAATTAATTATCGGTTTAATTATAAAAAAGTTAAGTATTTTTTTGAAATCTACTATGCAAAAAAAGAGACGCTAAAAAACGTCTCAATAAAATCATCTTAAAATGCCATTCGCAATTCCAATCATCTGATCTGCGTATGATAC
>NZ_JBALOS010000127.1:0-16805 GCF_036962765.1 Neobacillus drentensis | reverse complement strand
CTATTAAAACTATTTATCTTATGACTTATTACCTATTCATTAATCTGTGAAGTTCTCTATCGAGAACAATTTATAAATTTATCATAAAGCCTTAAACTACCTCTGTCAACAAGTTTTCAATTAACTATTTATATATTTTTTTTAAAAGACTTTACGTCTAGTTTCTTCATTGATATGTTTTACTTTAAAAACAAATTGACATACCACGAAATTTGTAGTAAATTTTATAAATAATCTAAATATTAATTTTCTTATCAAGAGAGGTTGAGGGAATGGCCCTACGACGCCTCAGCAACCATCAATGGTTTCATTCATTGAAAAGGTGCTAAGTCCTGCAAATTAGTCGCTAATTTGCAAGATAAGAAGAATGACAAATGTGCTGCCTACAAAAGTCTTCTTCTTATAAGAAGACTTTTTTTATTTATCAAAAAGTTTTATCACTCAATCGCGTTAATGCGAAAAACTATAAAAAATTTTTATTACAAGGAGCGTGCATTATGTACAAAATCGATACTAAACTTGCCCAAATCGGCAACCGCAGTGAAACAACAACTGGAACCGTCAATCCGCCTGTATACTTCTCAACTGCCTTCCGCCATGAGGGAATTGGGCAATCAACTGGGTTTGACTATACCCGAACAGGAAATCCAACGCGTCAGCTCCTTGAAAAAACGATTGCTGATTTAGAAGGTGCGGATCAAGGATTTGCCTGCAGCTCTGGTATGGCTGCTATTCAGCTGATTCTTGCTTTATTTGAATCTGGTGACGAATGGATTGTCAGTGAAGATTTATATGGGGGGACCTACCGTCTATTAGAAAAAGGCTATAAAAAATGGGGCTTAACGACTCAATATGTGAATACCTGTTGTCCGGAAGAAGTTGAAAAGAAAATCACAGCACAAACAAAGGCGATTTTCTTAGAAACACCAACAAATCCGCTTATGCAGGAATCGGATATTGCGGCGATTTCAAAGATTGCCAAACAGCATGGCCTATTGTTAATCGTGGACAATACTTTCTATACACCGCTTTTACAACAGCCAATCAGCCTTGGTGCGGATATCGTCATCCACAGTGCAACGAAATACCTAGGAGGTCATAATGATGTCCTGGCCGGCCTTGTTGTGGCAAAAGGAAAAGAACTTTGTGAAGCATTGGCCTTCCATCATAACGGTGCAGGAGCGGTCTTAAGTCCATTTGATTCTTGGCTATTAATGCGCGGAATGAAAACATTGTCACTACGAATGGAACGCCATGAAAAAAATGCAAAGGCGATTGTCGAATTCCTTGCTCAGCATGATGCTGTCACAGATGTCCTCTATCCGGGTCGAGGCGGAATGGTTTCCTTTAGAATTAAGGACGAAGCATGGGTGAATCCATTTTTACAGAATTTAAATTTAATCAGTTTTGCAGAAAGCTTAGGTGGAACAGAAAGCTTCATTACTTATCCAGCAACGCAAACACATATGGATATCCCAGAAGAGATTCGCATTCAAGCAGGCGTTTGCAATCGTTTATTACGTTTTTCTGTTGGACTTGAAGACTCACAAGATATTATTGAAGATTTACAAAACGCGTTTGCTAGAGTTCAGGAAGGAGTGATCGCATAATGTCACACGATGAATATACCTTTGAAACGAGACTCCTTCATAATAAGCATAAAATTGATCCAGCAACCGGAGCTGTCAGTGTTCCGATTCAGCATGCATCAACCTTTCACCAATCAGACTTTGATCAGTATGGCAAGTATGATTATGGCCGTAGTTTAAATCCGACAAGAGAAGCACTTGAAGATGTCATCGCAGAACTCGAAGGCGGGTTAAAAGGGTTTGCCTTTTCATCTGGAATGGCTGCTATTTCGACAGCCTTCCTCTTGCTATCTGCGGGTGATCATATTGTTATTACAGAGGATGTCTATGGGGGAACCTTTCGAATGGTCACTCAGGTCCTCACTCGACTCGGAATTGAACATACCTTTGTCGATATGACTAATATAGAAGAAGTAAAACAAGCCATTCAGTCGAATACGAAGGCGTTTTATGTGGAAACTCCTTCGAATCCGTTAATGAAAGTGACTGACATTCAAGCGATAAGCAAACTAGCAAAGGAGACGGGCGCATTAACATTCGTTGATAACACGTTCCTTACCCCTTCTCACCAAAAGCCATTAGAGCTAGGAGCAGATGTGGTCCTTCATAGCGCGACGAAATTTTTATCGGGGCATAGTGATGTGGTTGCCGGACTTGCAGTCGTCAATGACGAAGACCTGGCGAAAAGATTAGGCTTTTTGCAAAATGGGTTCGGGGCCATCTTGGGTGTTCAAGATGCATGGCTCGTTTTAAGAGGAATTAAGACGTTGCACGTGCGGTTGGAACAATCACAAAATTCGGCTATCAAACTAGCTTATTATTTGAATGCACATCCACTTGTTGAAAAAGTACATTATCCAGGGCTCGAAAGTCACCCGCAATATCAGATCCAAAAGAAGCAAGCAGCTGGACCTGGGGCAGTTTTATCCTTTGAATTGGCTAATGAAGATGCGCTTCGAACCTTTCTTGCCCATGTAAAAATTCCTGTTTTTGCTGTCAGCCTCGGTGCGGTAGAATCTATTCTTTCTTACCCGGCAAAAATGTCCCATGCAGCAATGCCTCAAGAAGAAAGAGAAAAGCGCGGGATTACCAATAGCCTTGTTCGCTTATCAGTTGGGCTTGAAAATCCTGATGACTTGATTAAGGATTTTTCACAGGCGCTCGAGCACGTTCATAAGAATCATTTGGTATTACAGCAAGGAGAATCATCATGAGCTTTTTAGAAAAATTACAAAATCAAATTTTAATTGCAGATGGTGCAATGGGTACTCTCTTGTATTCCTACGGTAAGGATAGCTGTTTGGAGGAACTGAATCTTTCCCAGCCAAACCACATCCAATCGATCCATAAAACCTATATTGATGCGGGAGCAGATGTTATTCAAACCAATACCTATGCGGCAAACTATCTAAAGCTGCAGCGGTATGGTTTAGAGGATTCCGTAAAGGAAATTAACAGTGAAGCCGTCCGATTAGCTAAAAAGGCAGCTTCTCAAACTAATACGTACGTCCTTGGAACTATTGGAGGCAATCGAGGAATAAAACCCGATTCCATTTCTATAGAAGAATTAAAACGAAGTTTCCGTGAACAATTGTATTGTCTCCTCCTAGAAGGAGTAGATGGCCTATTGCTTGAAACCTTTTACGATCTTGAAGAACTCGAGACTATTCTAACCATTGCCAGAAAGGAAACAAAACTGCCAATCATCACTCAGGTCTCCCATCAGGAACCAGGATTTTTACAAGATCGGACACCAGTCAATGATGCCTTAAAACAGCTAGAAGCGCTTGGGGCTGATGTTGTCGGACTAAATTGCCGTCTAGGTCCCCATCATATGCTATTAGCCTTGGAACAAGTTGAATTACCTGAACATGCTTTTCTATCTGCTTATCCAAACTCCAGTCTCCCTGCCTATACGGATGGTAAATTTCATTACGAGGGAGATGCCGATTATTTTCGAAATTCAGCAAAGGCTTTCCGCAGCCAAGGGGTCCGGTTACTTGGAGGTTGCTGCGGGACAACACCAGAACACATTAAAGCCTTTGCTGCTGAATTAAAGAATAGTGTCCCTATTTCTGAAAAAATAGTAAAATTAAAACCAAAGAGTATCATTGTTGATCGCCTTACTCCACAAAGGGAGTTCGCTCCCCTTCAGGAAATTGTGAAGGAAAGACCATCGGTTATCGTAGAATTAGACCCACCTAGAAAACTAGACACGTCAAAGTTCTTCGAAGGAGCCAAAGCCCTAAAAGAAGCAGGTATTGACTCCATAACTTTAGCCGATAATTCTCTTGCAACGGTGCGGATATCCAATGAATCTTTAGGATATTTGGTAAAAGAGAACTTAGGAATGCGGCCGCTGATTCATATTGCCTGCCGTGACCGCAATATTATTGGCTTACAGTCCCATTTAATGGGTCTTCATACGCTTGGGATGAATGATGTCTTAGCGATCACTGGTGACCCTGCAAGAGTAGGCGATTTTCCGGGAGCTTCTTCTGTTTACGATGTGTCTTCTTTTGAATTAATCCAGATGATTAAGCAATTGAATGAAGGTTTATCTTTTTCCGGAAAAGATTTGGGACAAAAAACCGCTTTTAGCATTGCCGCAGCTTTTAATCCAAATGTTCGCTCAGTTGAAAAAGCAGTTAAGAGATTAGAGAAAAAAGTCCAATACGGAGCAGATTATTTTATCTCCCAACCTGTTTTTTCGGAGGAAAAATTAATCGAAGTTTATGAAAATACAAAACATCTAGATGCACCAATTTATATTGGCCTTATGCCGCTGACAAGCAGTAAAAATGCCGAGTTCCTTCATAATGAAGTGCCGGGGATCAAAATTGCTGATTCCATTCGAAACCGAATGGCAAGCTTAAACGACAATCCCCTTCAAGCCGCACGGGAAGGAATTGAAATTACAAAATCATTAATAGATACCGCACTCGATTTATTTAACGGTATTTATTTGATTACACCATTTTTACGCTATGAACTAACAGCTGAGCTGGCTCTATACACCCGCCAGCGTGCAAGTGAATTGAGGGGGAACAACATTGCTGAAAACATCATTTACTGAACAGTTAAAGAAACGAATCCTCATTATGGACGGAGCAATGGGAACGATGCTTCAACGTGTAAACCTTACCGCTGACGATTTTGGTGGCGAGGAATATGATGGCTGTAACGAACACCTTAATTTAACGGCTCCCTCTGTTATTGCTAATATTCACCGCGAATATTTAGAAGCTGGAGCAGACATTATCGAAACCAATACGTTTGGAGCTACAAGCATTGTCCTTG
The DNA here is from genome assembly GCF_036962765.1 of Neobacillus drentensis. Taxonomy (GTDB): domain Bacteria; phylum Bacillota; class Bacilli; order Bacillales; family Cytobacillaceae; genus Neobacillus; species Neobacillus drentensis_C. The sequence goes on along the minus strand of NZ_JBALOS010000127.1, from coordinate 11,916 downwards.
ATGAGTATGGTCTCGGCTACAAAGCCTATGAAATCAATAAAATCGCTGCGATGATCGCAATAGGCGAAGTCCAAAAGGTTTATACCGACGGATGGCCACGTTTTGTAGCTGGTGCTATGGGTCCGACAACGAAAACACTAAGTGTGACGGGCGGAACAACCTTTGATGCACTTGCGACCAGCTACGAGGAACAAGCGCTTGGCTTAATTGACGGTGGCGTCGACCTTCTTCTACTTGAAACGAGCCAGGATATGTTGAATGTAAAAGCTGGTTTCTCAGGCATTCAAAGTGCTTTTTCAAAAACTGGAACCACACTTCCAATAGTGATATCCGGAACCATTGAACCAATGGGCACAACTCTTGCCGGACAGTCGATCGAATCGTTCTATATTTCAGTTGAGCATATGAATCCCGTGGCTGTTGGACTTAACTGTGCTACGGGTCCAGAATTTATGCAAGACCATATACGTACCCTTTCCAATCTTGCAACAACAGCAGTAAGTTGTTATCCGAATGCTGGTTTGCCTGATGAAGAAGGACACTATCATGAATCACCAGAAATTCTTGCGAAAAAACTTTCTGATTTTGCGGCTCATGGTTGGCTAAATATTGTTGGCGGATGCTGCGGGACAACTCCTGAGCATATTAGCGCAATATCTGAAGCCATGAAAAACTTTAAACCTCGAGAAACCAAGCAATCCACTGTTCATATGGTTTCCGGTATTGAGCCATTTGTTTATGATGATCCCTCACTTCGTCCCATTATGGTTGGAGAACGAACCAATGTCATTGGTTCACGGAAGTTCAAACGTTTAATCACTGAGGGGAAGTTTGAGGAAGCATCCGAAGTGGCTAGAGCACAGGTTAAGGGTGGAGCACATGTAATCGATATTTGCCTTGCAGACCCAGACCGCGAAGAGATTGTCGATATGGAAAATTTCATACAAGAAGTGGTTAAGAAAGTCAAGGTGCCTCTTGTCATTGATTCAACCGACGAGAAAGTCATTGAAAAGGCACTCAAATATTCGCAAGGTAAAGCGATTATTAATTCAATTAACCTAGAGGATGGCGAAGAAAGATTTGAAGCAATCGTTCCTTTAATTCACCGATACGGTGGTGCCGTAGTAGTAGGAACTATTGATGAAGAGGGTATGGGCGTTACGGCAGAGCAAAAATTAACCATTGCCAAGCGTTCCTATGACCTATTAGTAAACAAATATAAGCTTAAACCACAAGATCTTATTTTTGATCCGCTCGTTTTTCCAGTTGGTACAGGGGATGAACAATATATAGGCTCTGCTAAGGCAACGGTCGAGGGAATTAAATTAATCAAAGAACATTTACCGGAAACCCAAACTATTCTCGGAATAAGTAACGTGTCTTTCGGTCTTCCTCCTGTTGGAAGAGAAGTTTTAAATTCTGTGTTTCTTTACCATTGTACTCATGCCGGGCTTGATTATGCGATCGTTAATACTGAAAAGCTAGAGAGGTTTGCTTCCATATCCAAAGAAGAAGTCCAGTTAGCAGAAGCCCTTTTATTTGATACGACAGATGAAACCTTAGCTACCTTTACTGAATTTTATCGAGGTAAAAAGAAAGAAGCGAAGGTAACTGTTCCAAATATGAGTCTCGAAGAACGACTCGCTTATTATGTGGTTGAGGGTACAAAAGAAGGCTTGCTGCCGGATTTGGATATAGCACTTGAAACCTATCCTGCTCCACTTGATATTATTAACGGACCTTTAATGAATGGCATGAAGGAAGTGGGCCGTTTATTTAATGATAATCAATTAATTGTTGCCGAAGTTCTGCAAAGCGCAGAGGTAATGAAAGCGTCTGTGTCTCATTTAGAACCTCATATGGAAAAAGGCGATGTTTCTGCTTCGAAAGGAAAAGTCATTTTGGCTACCGTAAAAGGCGATGTCCATGATATTGGTAAGAATCTGGTCGATATTATTCTTAGCAATAATGGCTATAACGTGATCGACCTAGGGATAAAAGTGAACCCAACCGATTTAGTTCAAGCCATTCAGAAAGAAAAACCAGATATGGTTGGTTTATCCGGATTACTGGTTAAATCGGCTCAGCAAATGGTATTAACAGCACAGGACATGAAAGCAGCAGGAATTTCATTGCCTATTTTAGTTGGCGGGGCAGCCCTTTCCCGAAAATTTACTGATACAAAAATAGCAAAGGAATATGATGGACTCGTTCTCTACGCGAAGGATGCGATGACAGGTTTATCCATTGCTAATCAACTGGGATCACCTGAGGAACATCAAAAACTTCTTGATGATAAAAAGGTAAAACTGGCATCTTTAGACGTACCACGAGAATTACCAAGCCGTTCGGCAGTTTCTGTGGCAGTAAAACCTAGGAGTACCGTTTCTACAGAAGTTCCTGTTTTTACTCCAATGGATACGAAGAGACATATCTTAAAATCATACTCCCTCTCCCATATTGAACCGTATATCAATATGCAAATGCTGATTGGGCACCATCTTGGGGTAAAGGGTAAACTATCTAAATTGCTCGCTGAGAAGAATGAAAAAGCGATAAAAGTAAAAGAAGTGGTCGATCAATTGGTAGAAGACGCTCGCATTAACAAATGGATTACTCCAGCGGCAGCTTATCAGTTTTTCCCTGCCCAATCGGATGGTAACAAAGTGATTATTTTTGATCCTGAAAATCCCGAAAAGGTGATTGAAACGTTTGATTTCCCTCGTCAGGATTCAGCTCCGTTTCTTTGTTTAGCTGATTTTGTTAAATCGATTGACAGTGGCGTAAAGGATTATGTAGGTTTCTTTACAGTGACAGCCGGAAAAGGAATTCGCCAAAAAGCGGACCAATTCAAAGCTGAAGGACGTTTTTTAGAGAGCCATGCACTTCAATCATTGGCACTGGAAACAGCGGAAGGCTTTGCGGAATTAATTCACCGTCAAATGCGCGATCGCTGGGGATTCCCGGATCCGCTCGATTTTACCATGCAGGACCGTTTTGCCGCTCATTATCAGGGACAGCGTTTCTCCTTCGGATACCCTGCCTGCCCTGAATTAGAGGATCAGAAAAAGCTGTTTAAGTTGATCCAACCGGAAGAAATCGGAATTCAACTAACAGAGGGCTGTATGATGGAACCGGAAGCCTCAGTTTCGGCGATGGTGTTTGCCCATCCAGAAGCTAGATATTTTAATGTGTTAAGATAAGGGTTTTTAAAATAATTCCGCGGAATTCGGCTGTTTTGGATTCCGTGGATTTTTTTGACTAATTTTAAGCATTTACGCCAAAATTTATTATCATTACGCACAAAAACACCAGAGACTTTTAGCCATTGACGCTTCTAAATTTTTGAAACGGGACTATCAGTGGCCATTTATGATAATTCCCCGAACTCTCGACTAAAATTCCACCAAATAGGAAAGTATTACGTGAGTATAGCATCAGCCCCCCATTCGTGAATCTTACTTGACATTTTCCAATAAAACCACTATAGTTACCTAGGTAACTAATTCTAGAAAGAAGTTTGAGGTGTGCTACATAAATGAATAGTCACGAATTATTCCATACGCTCCATCAGCTTTCACGCCATCTGACCAATACACTTAATGAAGCATTGAAGCCTTTAGGTTTATACGGATCACAGTGGGCCGTCATTTACGTCTTAAAAACGAAAGGCACCTTAACCCAAAAGGAACTTTGTGATTATTTATTCGTTGAGGCTCCCCCCATGACACGCACGATTCAACGGCTGGTCAAACAAGGCTACGTACGGCAGGTCACAGGCAAAGACAAACGCGAGAAACTTATTGAGTTAACAGATCTGGCCTTAACGTTATTCCCTGAGTGGGAAAGCACTGTCTTTGAAACAAATCAGTCATTATTAAAGCACCTTCCAGAGACAACCCAGGAGGAGCTATTTCATTTACAAAAAAGCTGGTTGCAACAGCTTTTATTAAGGCACTTTTCGTAAACTTTGTTGCTTTTGGATCTTAATAAGGGTTATTTACTTAGTTTCTAGGCAATTTTCGCAAATGTTCTTACGAAAAGATGCCACGAAGCATCTAGTTATACGGGTTGATGAACTTATACGGAAAACAACAATTTATGCGAAAATAGCCTTTATTAAAGGAGTAGATCAAATGAATAAACCTAAATTATGGACGAAGAGTTTTATCAGCATTTCTTTAAGTAACTTCTTTCTGTTTTTAACCTTTTATGTTTTACTCGTCACACTTCCTATTTATGCGATACAGGAATTTCACAGCAATGCCTCTGAAGCAGGATTAATGACAACCGTGTTTTTGATTTCGGCGATTATCTCCCGCCCTCTTGCTGGTCAATGGCTTGAAAAAACAAGTCATAAAAAGGTACTGCTTGCGGCACTGATTATTTTCTCAGGCGCCTCACTGTTATATTTTTTCCCAAAAACAATCATTGGATTTTTGGTCATTCGTTTGTTACATGGTATTGGTTTTGGGATGGCGACTACCGCTGCAGGGGCAATCGTTGCGGACCTCATTCCTATTTCGCGCCGTGGTGAAGGAATGGGTTATTTTATTATGTCGACGAATATGGCGATGGTGTTAGGACCCTTTATCGGCTTAACGGCAATCCAGCAGTGGGGCGCGGAAACACTGTTCATCATTAGTGTCATAGTCGCGATTGGGGCCTTGATTACCGGGTTAAGCGTAAAAGTTAGAGAAACAGAGCAAACAGACCAGCCGGTTGTACACTCTGCCTTTTCCTTCAAAAGCTTTTTTGAGACTTCGGCCGTTCCAATCGCAATTGTCGGCTGCTTTCTTGCCATCGTTTATTCAGCGCTTCTTTCTTTCGTATCTTTATTTGCAACTGAAATACACCTTGCTGAAGTATCCTCCCTTTTCTTTGTGGTTTATGCGATTGTTCTATTAATTTCAAGACCTTTTACTGGAAAATGGTTAGACCTGTATGGTCCCAATGTGATTGTTTATCCGTCCATCGTATTGTTTGCGATTGGAATGTTTATCTTGAGTCAAAGTAACAGCGCCGTCAGTTTTCTCCTTTCGGCAGGAATGATTGGTTTAGGCTGGGGAACATTGTTTCCAACCTTCCAAACAATCGCTATACAAGACGCTGCCCCTCGAAAAAGAGGATTAGCTACTGCTACTTTCCTATCAATCTATGATATTGGCATTGCCTTGGGTTCATTTGTAGTAGGCTTAGCGGCGGCAAAAATGAATTATAGCTCTCTCTATTTCTTATGTTCCTTCTATGTTCTAATTGGGATTGTTCTCTATTATTTCCTTCATGCCCGAAAACAAGCATCGATTAAAGAACAGAACCAAACAGAGTTAACTAACGTTAACTCCTAATAATTCCTCTCCCTTTAAATATGGATACCTTTTCCACCCATTTTAAAGAGGGAGTGTACGATTTGATATGTATTGTTATATAATGGAACTCTAACGATGATTAGAGGAGTGATAGGAATGGCAAAATCGAAAGCCAAAAAATTACGCGAAAAGCTGACCCGTGAAGGTCGAATGAATCCGGCAGAAAAACGAAGCCCGTTTGTCTTTACAGACATGAGATCAAGGACAACAAAAACGAAAAAGGACCATTTATACCAATTTAAACATAAGAACCATCAATCCCGGGACGGAAATGATGGTTCTTTTTATTTTGTCAGTTAATTCAACTTGAAATTCGGTTTATACGTTAGCTCAATTTTAAGCAAATACATGTCATGATCCTTGTCTTCTTCTTGCAAGACGACCGTCCAGTTTTTCGCTATCATGTTTCGGAGTGTCTGAAGATTATCGGCAGTCATTTTAACAGTATCTAGAAACTCTCCAGTATCAACGAAATCCTCGCCTTCCTTCATGCCAAACTTAATGGCTAACAAGGATTTAAGTGCACCCTTTGTCAAAAAAGAAATTTCATACCCCTCCTTGATTGCCTGGTGACATTTCTCTTTATTCAAGTGATAAAAGTCGACCAGCGCTTGCCAAGAAGGAATTCCTTCCCCCAAACTCTCAAGTAATTCTTCATTTCCCTCATTCAAAAGGGCAACGATAGTTGGATTATTAAATCCTTTTGCTTTCATCATTTCAAGCATAAGAGCATAATTTAATGCTAACTTTACCTTTTCCATTTTATCCGTCCGCCTTTTTAATATAAGTGACAAGCAACGAGATGCTCACCATCTACTTCTCTTAGCTGTGGGTCCACTTCTGCACAGATTGGTTTAGCAAATGGACAGCGCGATCGAAAACGGCAGCCAGTTTCCATCTCAATTGGGCTTGGAAGCTCTCCTGTTATTATTTCTCGCATGTTATTCTGCGCCTTGATTGGATCCGGTATTGGAATCGCAGACAATAACGCTTGCGTGTATGGATGCAACGGTCTATCGTATAGCTCCTCACTCTTGGATATCTCGACCATTTTACCGAGATACATGACACCAATCCGGTCAGAGATGTGGCGGACCATGGATAAATCATGTGCCACGAATAAATAAGTTAGGTTCATCTCAATCTGTAAATCTTCTAACATATTAATTACTTGTGCTTGTATGGAAACATCCAGTGCAGAAATGGCCTCATCACAAAGAATGAAATCAGGATTTATCGCTAACGCCCGGGCAATACCAATTCTTTGACGCTGCCCGCCACTAAATTCGTGCGGAAATTTTTCTAAATCGTCCTTTTTCAGGCCCACTTTTTCAAGCATATCGATAATGACTTCTCTTCTTTCATTTTTGGAAAGAGAGGTATGAATTTCCAGCGGTTCATCGATGATTTCTTCCACATTCATATAGGGGTTAAGTGACGAGTACGGATCCTGAAAGATCATCTGCATTCTTTTTCTAAACGGTTGAAGTTCTTTACTCTTTAAGTTGGCAATATTTTTGCCATCAAAAAGAATTTCTCCTTCTGTCGGGTCGTACAAACGATTTAGGGTTCTCCCCAATGTGGATTTTCCGCATCCCGATTCTCCTACAAGACCAAAGGTTTCACCTTTGTAAATATGGAACGAGATATCATCAACAGCCTTCACAACTGGTTTGTTTTTGCTGAACATAGAAGTTTTTAATGGGAAGTATTTCTTTAGATTTTTTACTTCAATGAGTTTTTCCTGTGTCTCAGTCATCTAGTTGATCTCCTTCCCCTACTAAGAAGCACATACTTTTCTGCGTTGCTGAGAAATTTTTGTATTCTGGTATCTCCATGAAACATTTATCCATAGCATACTCGCATCGTTCGGCAAATGGACAACCGCTCTTTATACTTTGAAGCGATGGAGCTGCACCTTTTATGGGCTTTAGTCTCGTTTTTTCTCCGTCCACTCTTGGAATGGAATTCAATAACGCTTTTGTATATGGATGTTTGGGTGAATAAAATATTTCATGGGCGAGCCCCTCTTCCATCACCATTCCTGCATACATAACCAGAATGCGGCTGCATATGGTCGCCACAACTCCAAGATCATGTGTAATGAACACAACCGACATATCGTTTTCTTGCTGCAGCTTTTTTAACAGTTCTAGAATTTGTGCTTGGATGGTGACGTCAAGGGCAGTCGTTGGTTCATCTGCAATTAATAGCTTGGGATTACATGCTAACGCCATAGCAATTAATACCCTTTGTCTCATTCCACCTGAAAATTCATGGGGATATTGATTAACCCTTGTTTCAGGAGAAGGAATTCCTACCATTCTCAACAGTTCAACAGCCTCGAGCTTAGCTTCTCTCTTGTTCATACCTCTAACTCTTATTAGTAATTCAACAAGATGATCTCCTGCTTTTTTTAATGGATTAAGAGCTGTCATTGGATCTTGAAAAATCATCGCGATATCGCGACCCCTTATGGCCCTTTTTTCTTTTTTAGATAGGCTTTCGAAATTCTTCCCATCTAATATGATTTCTCCTGCATCGACTTTTGCATTACTAGGGATAATACCTAGAATCGATTTAACCAAGATACTTTTTCCGCTTCCTGATTCACCGACAATCCCTAGTATTTCACCCTTTTGAACAGTAAAGTCTATGCCACGGACCACCTCCGTTTTCGAATTGCCGTTGTAAAAGCTTGTACGGAGGTTATTAACATCTAGTAAATTATTTTTATTCTTATCGTTATTGCTCATTACAGCTAGTCCTCCTATTTATTTCCCACTCGTCTTTGGCTCGACAACAGCCCGAAGAATATCACCGAGTCTATTAAAAGAATAAACGGTTAGTACGATGAGAAGTCCAGGTAGTATTGCCATATAGGGTGCATTTCCTAAGTTTCCCTGTGCATTTTGAAGCATGCTCCCCCATGAAGATAATGGCTGTTGAATCCCGAGCCCAAGAAAGCTTAGGGCTGATTCCATTAATATTGCATTGGCAATACTTACTGTAGATGCCACGATGAATGTAGGAAAAACGGCTGGAATAATATGCTTCAAAATTACTTTTTTCAATGATTGTCCCGATGATTTAGCATATAAAACATATTCTCTTTCTTTTATCGAGAGGGTCTCAGCACGAACTAACCTAGCCGTGCTCATCCATGTAAAAAGACCAATAACAAGAATAATAGCTTTTAAACCTGGTGTAAGGTAAATACTTACAACTGTCACAAGGATCATCCATGGAATGGAAGAAATCACATCAACTGTTCTCATTAAAAAGTTATCGACCCGACCACCAAAATAGCCGCTAATTGTCCCTATTAATACTCCAATACTAGTAGAAATAAGCATCGCTAAAATCCCAACTGTAAGGGAAATTCGCCCACCGTATAAGGCTCTTGTTAGATAATCTCTGCCAAGCTCGTCGGTACCAAACCAATGCTTCGCACTTGGTCCTTCAAGAACACTTGTTACATCCACTTTATCCGGTGGATACGGAGACAAAAAGGCGAAGATAGATATGAATAAGATAAGAGTAAGGAAAATTAGGGCTATGGCCGCCGTTTTATTGCGTTTAAGTTCTTTTTTAAACTGTTGCGTTCTTCTATTTTTCTTTCCGGCCAACTTCTATTCCCCCATTCCCTTTATTCTTGGGTCGACAATACTATATAAAATGTCGGATACCAAATTCCCAATAATGACAAGACTTGCTGAAAGCAACATGATGGCCATGACCACTGGATAATCAAACCCTTGAATCGCTTTTACAAAATACGTCCCTATTCCCGGCCAGCCAAAAACTGTTTCTGTTACGACTGCCCCGGTTACTAACATTGGAAGGCTCATCCCTACAATAGTAATGATAGGAAGCAGAACGTTTCTCAGTACATGTTTAAATAAAATCCATGTTGGATTTGCTCCATATGCCTGTTGAACCATGACATAATCTTCGGATAGCTGTCCAATTGTAGATGAACGGACATAACGAACTAGCTCCGGTATGAATGAAAGCATTAATACAGTACATGGCAGCACCATATGACTGAGAAGATCGATAAAAGATTCTTCGTTCCCAATGGTGTGCATTCCAAGGATTGGAAAAATATTTAGACGATGGCCAAAAATAAACACGAGTATCATCGCCGTCCAAAAGCTAGGAATGGCTATCCCAAATGAACTTAGTCCATCAATGATTTTATCCGCTAATTTCCCTTTGTTAGCACCAGCAACTAATCCAAGAAGAATGGAAAAAAACAAGGCAACGATGTAAGCGGGAAGAACTAGGAGAATAGTATTTGGTATTCTAGCTGAAAGATCATTTGTTATATTTTCATGCGTGACAATGGAATATCCCCATTCACCGCTTAAAATCCCTTTAACCCAATAAAAGTATTGCAAATAGGCAGGCTTGTCTAATCCATATCTGGCTTTGATCAGTTCGACGGTTTTCTTCGTCATGTTCGGTGTCGTCATTGCATCCACCGCATCATATGGAGCCAATTGTATAAGAGTAAAGCAAATGATTGAAATAATGAATAGTAAAGGGATTGCCTGTAAAATCCTTTTAAAAATATACTTTAACAAAAATAATTCCACTCCTTACGCTTCACAGATAGAGGGCGAGTCTACTGGAAACGAATTCTACTCTACAATTCTATTACTTTTGGTGTTAAAAAATAAAGATAAACAGCGGACTGTTTATCTTTATCTTCACATGAGCAATATTATTAGTAAGATAGCTTCGACATATCCTCGAATGTGTAAACAGGTACTAGACCCGCTTCTTCAATGCCTTTGATTCTAGAATCAATTGCAAGAATTCGTTTGTTTTCTGTTAGTGGATAGAAGGCAGCATCCTCGATAATGAGTTTTTGAATTTCTTCATAAATAGCTTTACGCTTAGCTTCGTCTTTCTCTACACGGCCTTGATTAAATAATTCATCCACTTTTGGATTGCTGTAATGCATGTAGTTTGCTTCGCCATTCGATACAAACAAGGAATTAAAGGTGTCTGGGTCAATTCCCATGATGTAGCCGCTAAGATACATATCAAAGTCAGTTTGCACGCTTTGAAGTTTCTTGCTTAGCGCAGTAGCATCCATTCCTACTAACTCAACCGAAATGCCTGCAGATTTTAAGTTTTGTTGAATGACAGCGGCTTGCTTTTGCTGGATTGGATTATTGGCAATAAACGCAAGTTTTAATTTTAGATTAGAAGCTCCTGCTTTTGAAAGTAAGTCTTTCGCTTTTTTTGTATCAAATTTATGTTTTTCTACTTTGTCAGTAAAATAGGTTGCTTTCTTTGGTAAGAAAGAATAGGCAGGCTTAGAATAATCGGTAGATACATAACTTGCTGTATTGATTTCATCACGATTTAATCCGAAAGCAATTGCCTGTCTTACCTCTTTTTTCTGTACTGCTTTTGAGCTTAAGTTAAAAGCTAAGTAACCAATTCGACCCTCATCATATGGTTTAATGGTCACATTTGACCCTTTAAATTTGCTTGTATCTGAAGGCTGAATAGCTAAAGCATTAATTTCTCCTTTTTGGAGAGCCATTGTGGCTGTATTTGGATCCATAATAATACGGTAAACAACCTTTGCAATCTTTGGTGCACCTAAGAAATAATCATCATTCTTTTCAAAGGTAACACTTTCCCCAGCTTTATATTCTTTTAATTTATAAGGACCAGTACCTACCGGAGTAGCATTCTTTGTGCTATTCGCAATGTTTGTTTCCCCGTCGTAAACATGTTTCGGCATAATGAAAATATTACCTAATGCTTCCATTGCCCCCATGCTAACTGTTGGTAACGTGAATTTCACTGTATAGTCATCTACTTTTTCGACTTTAACTGGTTGATTATTAAATAATAGCTGGCTTCTTGCCCAGCCACCATTTTCTTCTTTTAACATTTGCTCATAAGTGAATACCACATCATCAGCAGTAAATGACTGGCCATCATGCCACTTTACGCCTTTTCTTAATTTTGCTGTATACGTTAAGAAATCTTTTGATGGTGTCATACTTTCCGCCAAGAAGTACTTAATATTATCTTTCCCGTTATACATATACAATGGAGAATAAAGAGTTTTAATTTCCATTAAACCATAACGGTCACCTGTCGTGATTACGTTAACAGCGTTCCCTGGATCTCCGTCAATTCCGTAAATAAAGGTATCTGGTTTATTAGTTCCTTCATTTTTAGAGCTTGACTTTTCTGTCGATTTTGAAGAACAGCCAGCAAGAACTAGAAAGATACTTAATAAGATGGCTACAAGAATATTTACATTGTTACGAACCAATTTGTCTTCCCCCTACATTAAATTTTTATTTTAAAGAGAATTAGATTAGTAGCAGTTTAATGTAATGCTTTTAATTCCTACTAATCTTATCTGTATTACAAGTAACAATATTACATGATAGCCTCATAATAGTAAATAATAAATCCTCACAGTACATTTCATTAACTTCTGTATACAAACGATTCGACTCAGGATTGTAAAAAAGCACTTATTATTTAGAGATATAACTTCATCCTC
>NZ_JBALOS010000126.1:0-1499 GCF_036962765.1 Neobacillus drentensis | reverse complement strand
TTAATATTCTCTCTTACAGTTTTTATCTTAAAGTCAGGTGTATATGAAATCTGCGTTCTTACACATGGTTAACATTGGGATTACTCCCTAATAACTTATTCATATAATCTTACTCATCTTGATTTTTCCTCCGATTATGTCCTTTTAATTGATTTTAAACAGATTTTAATCCAAGGAATACAAAAAAAACCCGAACAATGGACTTTTTTAAATGTCCATTATTCGGGTTATAGTTAAAATAGCATGGGGATTGTAGCTGCTATTCTGGTCGTTCATCCAAGGTGTGATACCAAACAAGCGGACCAAGGTGACCGAACTCCCCAACCGCCTCCTCCATCAACCGGTGTGCCTCTTCATATGCGTAGGCAGGTAAAATATCCAATTCATGATACCCCATATTTCCATAGTTATAGACAAGCAAAAACCTATCAGTCTCCCAAAGCTCAAGTCGAAACACATGCCAATGGTTCATCACTTTCAATTGAATTCCTGTGAAGAATGTTTTCTCCCCCAGCTGTTGATAAGCAAACTCCGCTGTCCCTCCTTTATAGGACCTACCCTCCTCCAATACAAGTGGGTAACCTTTCGTATATAGTTGTTCCATACCTTTCAAGGTTTCAAGACTGGTTTCCCTTTTTGTCGCCACAATCACAGGAGACAGCCTATCTACTCCTATTTCATGGTATTCGATGGTACCACTGTCATCCCATTGAATATGCAAACCCGCATCATGAAGCACATTCGCCCACCTTCCGAGATCTGCGGAATTTTTCAATTGTTCGCAAGAGAGATACAATCCATCCTCCGTTAACAAACGATGGACTATTTCTAAATAACAACTGTCACCATAGGTCGGATTCTCCTTCATGTACTCTAGAAGTGACCAATAGTTTGAAATCATAATAGGCCCCATAATCTCATGAAAGGTCCGTGATGAAATGATTAAATCAAAAGAATTCAGGGAAAAGTGTTCAGTTACCTCCATAAAATCCATTTGGTAAAAACTCACGTTATTAAGCCCTTGCAGCATGGCCAACTGCTGTGCACATTGAATTCCATTTCCACACTGTTCAATGCCAACGATCTCCGCATCTGGAAAAATCGAGGCGTACCAACAAGACAGCAACCCATTATCACACCCAATTTCCAAAATCCGCTTCGGCTTTAAATGAGTTTGCTGATTGATCCAGTTGAGAAGGGACTGATGGAAATTCATCGTCCATGATTCTACCGCCAAACTGAAGGCCAGTGTTCGGTTTTTCACTTCATAAAGATTCCCATTTAGTTTGCGCTCCATAATGGGTTGGAGTTCCTTAGCCAAGAAGGAGTCAACATGGGTTACATGGGTCCAAAAGTCTTCTTTGGTTAAGCAGTTTTTGATACCCAGTGACTTAAAATAGGCAGAGACACTTTGTGACTTTAATTTAGTATTTATTAACATAGTATTATCTCCAGTTTAGGCGTATTTAGTTTGTTTCAACAGGGTCAATACCTATTAG
>NZ_JBALOS010000125.1:17135-26098 GCF_036962765.1 Neobacillus drentensis | reverse complement strand
CCATTGAATTAATCGATCAACCACATACTATTTCCGATATTAATAACTTAAGCATTGAATCAATTCTTTCATTAGCAGACGAATTACATATTAGTGAAGCGAAACAACATATTCTCAAAAATATCATCAATATGAATATTGGTTACTTAACACTTAATCGAATTATGGGTACTTTGTCAGGCGGAGAATTAACGCGGCTCTACTTGGCAGAATTCATGGCAGCGAGTGAAGATACCGTCATTATTATTGATGAGATCTCCGTTGGTCTTGATCACCAAACCCTTGTAAAAATTTTAGAGCAGATTAAACAATTAGGTTATAAGAATCAAATTTGGCTCATTGATCATTCGGACACGGTCCTCGGTGCAACCGATCTGCAAATGTTCTTTGGTCCTGGCAGTGGTAAATATGGAGGGAAAATAGTAGAAGAATCACCACGTCCCGAACCAATCAAGTGGGAACGCAATCAGGCACAGCCAACAGATTACTATCAATTTAAAGACCTCTACTGTCGTAATATTCAAATGCCTGAAATACAGATTCCTAAAAATAGACTGGTGACATTTACCGGAGAATCGGGGTGTGGGAAATCTACACTAGTTAATGAGTGTATTGCGAAAGATTTTCTGAAGCGGTATCCAAAAGATAAACTGGTTATGGTGGGACAAGATCGAAATCAATCGATTACCAGTCGGTCAACCGTTGCGACGTTTCTTGATATTAAGAAGAAACTTTCAAAATATAGTGAAGATATTGATGATATTTTTCAACGCTCGATTGAGGACATTATCGACGATCTGCCAAATGAAGACATTGCTCATAAACGCTTAAGCTTATTGATTAAACTTGGACTTGGATATTTGACCTTAGAAAGGAAGACACAAACATTATCAACAGGGGAATTCCAATGCGTTCATTTAGTGTCGGAGCTGTTTGCGAACTCACGAAACCCGCATACATTGTTTATTTTTGACGAGCCTTCTAAAGGGTTATCACAAAATATCCTAAACCAATTCATTGACAGTGTCAGGATCATTCTCGAAGATGAATCTGTTTCCATCATGATGATAGAACATAATGGCTATATGCTAGATAGCTCTGATTTTATCGTTGATTTTGGTAAAAGACAACTCGCACCAGTTGAGCATCTTGATGTTGTCCGTCATGACGACTACTATCATCAAAAACACGATGAAGATCAAGTGGCTCCTGTGCATGTTTCTTCAACATTCAAGTCAAAAAAAGGCATTCATTTCTTAAAAGAGAATCATGTGGCCTATTTTCAACATGCTGAAAACGTTTATAAGGGTGGTATCTTAAAAAGTTTATCTCCAATGGCGCGGTTGATTTATGGCGAATATGAATCCGACACGATCGCACCGGTCATCGCCATCGATCTAGAAAGACACTTGTATAGTCAATACAGCTTTCTCTATGAAATGGGTGGACTAATTAACCATATAGTGGCTGCGCATCCGACTAATAAAGATACAAGAAGCTTCGATTTCTATCATCAAGAAAATCATTGTCCTTGCTGTTCAGGACGACGGGTTATTGAAAAATTTGATATCGATGTTGTCATTCAAGACAAAACCGTTCCCTTTTGGGAAGGCTTATTACATCCAGACGTGATGGAAGTATTAAAATATTATCAATACCCAAAATTACAATTCCTCTTTGATGAGATCAAGAATGAACTTGGCCAAGATATTAGTAAAAGCTTTAATGAGATGACTGAAGAAGAAAAAAAGACCTTCCTTTATGGTTATTGGGAAAAGTCATTTTATGATAAAGCAGGCAAAGCGTCGAGAACCTGGGAAGGATTTAATATCATCATCGGTCGGTATATGTTTATTTCGAAATCAATTATTAAAGAGCAGATGAAAGCTTCAAAAGAGTTCATTACCTGTCCAGTCTGTCAAGGAACCGTACTAAATCATCATAAAAAACTGACCTTTGCGGACACGGATATTCGCGAGATTATTCATCAGCCGATCGATCAAGTCTTAAAGATAGTAGGGAAGTTACCTGAACTAGAAAAGCTAAGGTCCATTGTTGGCGGCGATATGCCACTCACGGAAGATGTGTCATTACTTCCAAGGGAAACACAAGCAGCGCTAAAAATACTTGAACTAGAACTAGCGAGCTTTGCAGCCTATGAAGTAGTTTTACAAAATGTCTTACCCTTCTGGGGCAGTGTTAAAGGCAATCTAGAAGCAATCAGCAACAAAAATCAAATAAAAATCTGTGATTTTGCCAATATTACTGAAACGAGAGAAACGATTATTGATAAGTATTTCACCAATGGAAAATACAAAAAAATCACCTATGTCTACGAGGCATTTGGCTACAAAAAAATTGTTACCCAAATGAATAAAATTAAGGCTAGTCATCCTTGTCCTTTCTGTAAAGGGAAGAAAGTTATTTCTGAAGATGGTCTCCATGATGGCGTCCATAAATTATCTATCCCATGTGTTAGTTGTTCTGCAAGTGGAATCAATGATGAAGGGCGTAAGGAAATCGTCGATGGGGTTGACGTACAAACATGGCTGACTGGAAAAGTTAGCGATGTGGTACCTGGATACTTAGAAGCAGTTGCTGAAATTCCTATTTTCAATCGAATTCGTGAGTTGAATAAACGAGATATGTTGGCGGTTTATCAATGCCTTGAGNNTATAATAAAAAAACGCATTTGCCATAAAGCGCAAATGCGTTTTTATTTTGAGCATCCAATTAATTTTTAATAGTGGCTTCCTTTGGCGACCAGGTTTTTCGCCATGATACTTGTGCGATAAATAACACTAACAATGCTGCGATACCAATCCCTGTATAGACCATAAAGCCTGTTCCGTAAGTCCCAGTAACTTCCTTTAGTGTTCCCAAGATGTTGGGGACAAAAAATCCGCCAACCCCGCCGGCCGCACCTACGATTCCGGTAATCATCCCAATTTCCTCTTGGAAGCGCTGCGGAACCAATTGGAAGACGGCACCATTTCCCATTCCAAGGCAGAGCATACCAATGAACAATAAGATGGTTACAACCATTAAAGAAGGAAGTTGGCTCACGCCAAACATACTAAGTGCGATCCCGATAAATAGGAAGGTAAGGAGGCGGACACCACCAATTTTATCTGCAATAAATCCGCCCACTGGTCTAAAAAAGCTCCCTGCTGCCACACATAGTGTGACAAAATCTCCTGCTCTTACTTTTGATAAATCATATTGATCCACAAAAAAGATACTTAAGAAACTGGACAAACCAACAAATCCCCCGAAGGTAACACTGTATAGTAAACAAAAATACCAGGTATCTTTTTGTTTAAATACTTTCAAATATTCAGCCACCGGTTTTGGTGCAGGTTGGGATGGAGCATCTTTTGCCATCATGATATACAAAATAAATACCGTCAAAAGAGGAATCAGTGCTAAACCTAAGACATTATGCCAGCCCATTTGTTCGGCAAGACGCGGCCCGAATAAGGTGGCAAACAGCGTTCCACTATTCCCGGCACCGGCAATTCCCATTGCCAGTCCTTGTAAATGCGGAGGGTACCATCTGCTTGCCATCGGAATGGCTGCAGCAAAGCTTGCACCTGCCACACCAAGCAGGATTCCTATCAAATAAAGTTCAGTTAATGTTTGACCAAATAACCAGCCCCATACCAGTGGAATAATGGTAACCAACATTCCGCTGATTGCTGTTTTTCGCGGGCCGATTCGATCTGTTAAGACACCAAGGATAAGGCGGAAAAACGAACCGCTTAGGATAGGAACCGCAACGATAAAACCCTTTTGTGAGGGGGTTAGTCCAAAATCCTTTGTAATATATACCCCAAGTGCCCCTAACATCACCCAAATCATAAAACTAACATCAAAGTATAAAAATGAAGCCGCTAACGATGGCGCATGACCACTTTTCTTTAGATCTGATATCTTCATCCTATTGAACTCCCTCCTTGAAAAAATTTACTTATTTCATAGATAACTTGGATTTTCCTTTTTACCATTCAAAACAGCTATCTTTTGAAAACATGACTCTGATTAGCACCACCAAGAACGAAAGTAAACTGATATTGTTTTTCATAATTTTTACCTCCTTTACACAGTTTGAATATGAGTTGCTGTTGCTTTGTTAAACAATATCCGAAAGGTACAGAAGATGTCTCATGGTATGTAAGGTACTCTAACATAGAACTTACTGTGTTAGAAAATGTCACACATTGAATTTCTTTTGCAGAGTTTTATGGAATAATAGGTGATATTTATGGTTGCAGTATCCACATATTTACTAGCGGAGGTTTTTAATATGGATAAGCAAAAGCTTGTTTTAATAGGTAATGGAATGGCGGGGGTGAGGTGTGTGGAAGAGATTTTACAAAATGCGCCAGATTCTTTTGAAATTACCATTTTCGGAAGTGAACCACACCTTAACTATAATCGAATCCAATTATCGGCTGTTTTGCAGGGTGCTACCTCGTTTGAAGACATAACCATTCATGGTCGCGAATGGTATAACGAACAGAACATCAGGCTGTATACGGGAGAAACTGTCCTAACAATTGATCCGGAAAAACAAGTGTTAATAACGAACAAAAGGCGAAAAGTCTCCTATGACCAGTTAATCATTGCGACAGGTTCCATGCCATTTCTACTCCCGATACCGGGGGCTAATAAAGAAGGAGTCATTTCGTTTCGGACTATTGAAGATTGTCAGACAATGATGGATACTGCGAAACACTATAAGAAAGCGATTGTCATTGGAGGCGGTGTATTAGGTTTAGAAGCTGCCAAGGGTCTACTGAATCTTGGTATGGATGTAACGGTGGTTCATAATGGCCGAAATTTAATGGAAAGACAGCTGGATGAAACGGCCGCGAAGTTGTTGCAAACAGAGCTTAACAGGCAAGGACTACGTTTTATTTTTGAAAAAGAAACGAAGGAGATTTGCGGGAACAAACGTGTAGAAAAAGTAACCTTTCAGGATGGAACGGAAATAGCTGCCGATTTGGTTGTGATGGCTGTAGGGGTGAGGCCCAATATCCAGTTAGCGAAGGAAAGTGGAATCGAAACAAACCGAGCCATCCTTGTCAATGATTATATGGAAACAAATATACCGAACATTTATGCTGTCGGCGAATGTGTGGAACATCGAGGAACGGTCTATGGCTTGGTAAAACCTCTTTATGATCAAGGGAAAGTTTTAGCGAAACGGATATGCGGCATGGAATCTAAGGGATACGAAGGAACAGTTCTTTCTACCCAATTAAAAATATCGGGTGTGGATGTGTTTTCTGTTGGGATGTTTACATGTAATGACAATTTTAAGTCCATAGAAATCCATGATGAATTAGAGGGAGTTTATAAAAAGCTTGTTTTTGAAGATTCGCAAATGGTTGGCGCCGTGTTATTTGGTGATACCCGTGATCGTACGAGATTACTAGAAATGATCCTGAAAAAACAAGATGTATCCGACATCGAGAAAGTTACCTTATTTCAATCGTTAAATGGTGATGGTAATTTCGTCGCAACTATGGCCCAAAGTGAAATGATCTGCAATTGTAACGGTGTTCCAAAAGGATCGATTATTGAAGCCGTCCTAAAAAATGGATTAACGACGGTGGACCAGTTAAAACAGTGTACCAAGGCATCAAGCTCTTGTGGCGGCTGCAAACCGTTAGTTGCCGATCTTCTCGCCTACATTCAGAGTGATGAATTTGATGAAGGTATTGAACAAAAATCCATGTGCGCCTGTACATCGTTAACGGAAGATGAAGTGGTTTACGAAATGCAATTGCAAGGCCTGACTTCGGTACAAGAGGTGATGGAAGTCCTTGCTTGGGGCAATGAGGAAGGATGTGCTATTTGCAAGCCTGCATTAGCTTATTATTTAGGGATGATTTATCCGGAGTATGACAGCCAGCAAGAAACATTTTTTGTCTCCGAACAAATGAATGCGATCGTTCAACAGGATGGAACGTACACCGTTGTCCCACAAATGTACGGAGGAAAAACGACAGCAGAACAATTGCGAACGATTGCCGATGTGGCAGAAAAATACGAGATTACAAATATCGCTGTTACGAGTGAACAAAGAATTCATCTGATGGGGGTAAAGAAAGAAAATCTATCTCGTTTGTGGGCAGATTTGAATATGGAGGTAAGTGCCATTTATGGAAATATGGTTCAAAATGTCAAAACGAGTATCGGAGCACATATTTGTCGATGTGATAAACAAGAATCGATTGAGTTAGCTGTCACCCTCGAGAAACGATTGGAATTTCTCACAACG
Organism: Neobacillus drentensis; assembly: GCF_036962765.1. GTDB lineage: Bacteria > Bacillota > Bacilli > Bacillales > Cytobacillaceae > Neobacillus > Neobacillus drentensis_C. Next base: position 19,809 of record NZ_JBALOS010000125.1, on the reverse strand, counting down.
CCCTACCGTGTGAAAATGGGCGTATCGGCTTGTATGCATAACGGCGCCGGTTCGACTACGAAAGATATCGGGGTGATTGGAAGGGGACTTGGCTGGGAAATTTATGTCGGGGGCAGCAGTGGCCGTCATGTACGCGCAGGTGAGTTATTGTGCATTGAATCATCGAAAAATGATGTAATCGACATTATTTGTGCCTTTATTCAATATTACCGTGAGACCGCCAATTTTCTCGAACGAACTTGGCAATGGATCGAACGGGTCGGTTTAGTCCATGTGCGCGAAATTCTATTCGACCAAGACTATCGTCAGCAATTATTGCTGCGTTTAGAAAAAGATTACTTCTTGCGCAAAAAGTACTTAGTGAAAAGTTCAAGGTCATCGGCTATCTAGTAAGAAATATTCGGGAAAAGGGTGAGTATCTTGACGGAAGCGTTATTGAAATATTTCCGGACAAAGGAACAAGAAGTGAAATCTGAAAAAAAGTACGATTCTCAATGTCCGTACTGCAGCATGCAATGTAAAATGCAATTGATTGAACAATCGATTGTGACAAGAAAAAAATATACAACCATCGGGAAAGATAATCCAACTTCGGAGGGACGACTATGTATTAAGGGTATGAACGCCCATCAACATGCCTTTCATAAGGAGCGGTTGAAATTTCCATTGTTAAAAGTAAATGGTGAATTTGTTCGTGTTTCTTGGGTGGAAGCATTGGAGTATATTAAAGAAAATTTTACTAAAATTCAAAAAGAGTCTGGCCATAATGCCTTAGCGGTTTATGGTAGTGCATCCATCACAAATGAAGAAGCCTACTTATTGGGTAAATTTGCTCGTGTTGCTTTAAAAACCAAATACATTGATTATAATGGTCGCCTTTGTATGTCTGCAGCTGCTTCAGCGGCGAGTCAAACCTTTGGGTTGGATAGAGGCTTCACCAATAGTTTGTCGGAAATACCATCAACAAAATGCATTATATTAGCCGGGACGAATATTGCTGAGTGTCAGCCAACAATTATGCCTTATTTTGAAAGAGCGAAAGAAAATGGTGCATACATTATCGCCATCGATCCCCGTGAAACAGCTACAACGAAACTAGCAGACTTGCATCTAAAACCTAAACCAGGTACTGATGCGGTGTTAGCTAACGGGTTATTGAAAGTAATTATCGAAGAAAATTATGTGGATGAAACGTTTCTTCAAGAACGTGTAAATGGGTTTGATGATGTTAGAGACTATGTAGGTTCCCTCAGTTTAGATGAAATGGAAGAAATAACCGGCGTACCAATCACTCTCATTCGTAAGGCAGCTCTAAGGTTCGGGAAAGAAGAAACAGGCATGATTTTTACAGCGAGAGGGGTTGAACAGCACACGAATGGTTCGATGACTGTCCGTAATTTCCTGAATATTTTGGTTACGACCGGGAAAGTCGGCAAGCCGGGCTGTGGTTATGGAGCCATTACCGGGCAGGGAAATGGCCAGGGGGCAAGAGAGCATGGTCAAAAAGCCGACCAGCTTCCTGGATATCGTTCTATTGAGAATGAAGAACATCGAAAATATCTGGCAGGTGTTTGGGGTGTACACCACAAAGATATACCACGGAAAGGTGTTTCGGCCTATGAAATGATGGAAAAAATCCATGAAGGGGAAATTAAAGGGTTATTTCTGATGTGTTCCAATCCCATTGTTTCCAATCCGAATGCCCGCTTTGTTAAAGAGGCCATAAAAAAATTAACTTTTTTTGTAGCGGTTGATCTGTTCGTTTCAGAAACAGCGAGATTAGCCGATGTCATCCTGCCAGCCTCTTCCTACCTTGAAGATGAAGGTACGATGACCAATGTAGAAGGGCGGGTCACATTACGGGAAGCTAGTTATCCGTGTCCAGGAGAAGTGAAGCATGATTGGCAAATCCTTTGTGAAATTGCCCGTGTGCTAGGAAAAGAAGAGTATTTTTCCTTTACCACGGCAGAGGAAATTTTTACGGAATTACGATTGGCAAGTCGTGGCGGGAATGCTGATTATTTCGGCATTACCTATGAACGTCTTAGAAAAGAAGGAGGAATATTATGGCCGTGCCCAGATCCTGACCATAAAGGTACGAAAAGAGTGTTTGAAACATCCTTTGCCCATTCAGATGGGAAAGCAGCGATGGTGGTGGTACCAAACAGCCCGGTAATTCCTAAAGAACAGCTTAGTGACGAGTATCCGCTCTATTTAACCACAGGAAGAGTCATGTCACACTACTTAACAGGGGTGCAAACAAGAAAAAGTCCATCCTTAGCAGCAAGAAACGTAGAGCCGTTTATGGAAATCCACCCTGCAACTGCAGTTAAATATCAGATCCAAAACCAATCTTTAGTGAAAATCGAATCACGCCGAGGTAGTGTAGTGGTTCGAAGCAAATGGTCAGAAACAATTCGTCATGATACTATTTTTGTTCCTTTTCACTGGGCAGACTCACAAAATATTAATCTCCTCGTTTCAAAGGAACTGGATCCTGCCTGCAAAATGCCAGGCTTTAAAGTCAGCGCTGTTAAGGTGAGTCCAGTTAATGATTTCTTAAATTAAAGGCTCTGTTAAACTGCCTGTTGATTTCCGCTCCAGGCGCTTCGCTTTCCGCGGGCGGTCCGGGGAGCCTCCTCGTCGCTGCGCTCCTGCGGGGTCTCCCCTGCCC
>NZ_JBALOS010000125.1:8660-17130 GCF_036962765.1 Neobacillus drentensis | reverse complement strand
CAACAGGGTGCCAAAATCATCAATAAGCTTTAACATAACCAAATTTAAAATAATATGTTAGGAGACCTTACACAGTAAATTAGTTATGGTTTGGCCTGTGATATAGTTTAAGAAACTTTCAAACGGGAGGAAAGCTAACATGGATAAGAAAAAGTTAGTCCTAGTAGGTAATGGAATGGCTGGTGTGAAAACCATTGAGGAGATCATAAAACTGTCAAAAGAAACATTTGAGATTACTATTTTCGGTAGCGAACCGCATCCGAATTACAATAGAATTCTTCTCTCAAAAGTATTACAAGGGGATACAGAGGTAAAGGACATTACACTCAATGATTGGGATTGGTATACAGAAAACAACATTCAATTGTATACAAATGAAACTGTGATTAAAGTCGATTCAATGCGGAAAGTCGTTGTCACAGACCTAGGAAGAATGGAACCGTATGATGAATTGATTTTAGCGACGGGATCAGTTCCATTCATTCTTCCGATTCCGGGAGCTGACAAGAATGGAGTCACAGCTTTTCGGGATATAAAGGATACCGAAGTAATGCTTGAGACTTCGAAAAAGTATAAGAAAGCGGCCGTGATTGGCGGTGGTTTGCTCGGGCTCGAAGCGGCAAGAGGACTTTTAAACCTTGGAATGGAGGTTTCGGTCATTCATCTGGCCCCGTATTTGATGGAGCGACAATTAGATCCACAGGCCGGGAAAATGCTCCAAAATGAATTAGAAAAACAGGGTATGACATTTCTATTAGAAAAACAAACGCAAGAAATCTTTGGAGACGATCGCGTAGAAGGCTTAAGGTTTAGTGATGGAACCATCCTCGAGGCTGACTTAGTGGTGATGGCTGTTGGCATTAAACCAAAAATCGAATTAGCCAAAGAAAGTGGTATCTCAGTGAATCGAGGTATTGTCGTCAATGATTACATGCAAACAAGCGTTCCTGATATTTACTCTGTCGGGGAGTGTGCTGAACACAATGGAACCGTGTATGGTCTTGTTGCGCCCTTGTTTGAACAGGGGAAAATAGTAGCAAAACACATCTCCGGAGTAGAAACGAATGGATATCAAGGCTCGGTATTATCGACACAGCTGAAGGTATCAGGGGTTGAGGTGTTCTCAGCCGGAGACTTTATGGAAGGCGATGGAAAGGAAGCAATCAAGGTTTTTGATGGAAATGACAGTATATATAAGAAGATCGTCATTCAAGACAATACAATTGTTGGAGCCGTGCTATTTGGTGATAGCAGCGATGGAAGTCGTCTCTTTTCCATGATTCAAAAGCAAGCAGACGTTTCCTCTACTACAAAGGTTTCGCTTTTACAACCTCTCAATGAGGACTTTAGCAGCAGTGTGGTTGCATCCATGAGTGAAGAAGAAATTATTTGTGGATGTAATGGAGTATCCAAAGGGGCGATTATCGAGGCGATCCAGAATCAAGGTTGTTCATCGATTGATGAAATCAAAGCTTGTACAAGTGCTTCGCGCTCTTGCGGGGGATGTAAGCCGCTTGTCGCGGAAGTATTACAGCATACCCTTGGTTCAGTGTTTGATGCAACTATCCAGAAAGAAGCCATCTGCAGCTGTACTAAACTTTCCAGAGATGAAGTAGTAGATGAGATTAAAACAAAAGGTTTGACCCATATCAAAGAAGTCATGCATGTGCTTGGCTGGAATACGGAAGAAGGTTGTTCCAAATGCCGCCCTGCTCTGAACTATTACTTAGGTATGGTCCATCCGATTGATTATCAGGACGAAAAGGAGTCACGATTTGTCAACGAGCGCATGCATGCAAACATCCAAAAGGATGGAACGTATTCTGTCGTACCGCGCATGTATGGCGGTGTAACCAATTCACAAGACTTACGAAGGATTGCTGACGTGGTCGATAAATATGAAATACCATTAGTAAAACTAACCGGGGGACAACGGATCGACTTACTCGGAGTGAAAAAGGAAGACTTGCCGAAAATATGGACAGATTTGGATATGCCATCAGGTTTTGCCTACGGAAAATCATTACGGACGGTTAAGACATGTGTCGGTGAACAGTTCTGCCGCTTTGGAACCCAAGATTCCATGGGACTCGGGATCGACCTCGAAAAGAAATTTGAAGGACTACAAACACCGCATAAGGTGAAAATGGCTGTTTCCGCTTGTCCGAGAAGCTGTGCAGAGTCTGGGTTTAAAGATATTGGTTTTGTTGGAATTGACGGCGGCTGGGAACTTTATGTCGGTGGAAATGGCGGTACACATGTACGCGGGGGAGACCTATTATACAAAGTAAAAACATCCGAAGAGGCGATGGAGATTACCGGTGCCTATCTGCAATATTATCGTGAAACAGCCAATTACTTAGAACGTACATCGGCGTGGATTGAACGTGTTGGCATAGCACATGTACGTTCCGTTCTTGATGATAAGGAAAAACGTCAGCAATTAAATAAACGTATGAATGATGCATTATCGGTGATTAAGGATCCATGGAAAACCATAACGGAGGATGAAAAACTAAGAAAGGAATTGTTTGAGACTGTAGTAATGTCTTAAGAACCTACATTATAAGGAGGAATTCATCTAATGACAAAGAAAAGCGTAGAAGTGGTGTCGATCGGTTCTGTACGGGATCTTCCAGAACGATTAGGAAAGACAGTTTTTGTCGGGGAAAAAGAAGTGGCGGTCTTCAAATTATTAAACGGAACCATTCGAGCGATTGAAAATCGCTGCCCACATAAAGGCGGGGTGTTGAGTGAAGGATTGGTCAGCGGAGAATTTGTGTTCTGTCCGATGCATGATTGGAAAATCTGTTTAGATAATGGAAAGGTTCAAGAACCGGATGCAGGCTGTGTAAAAACCTATCAAACCAAAATAGACGGAGAAGAAGTGTTTCTCCTCATCGACTAGATCACTAAAAAGGAGGTTCATATGACTTATAAAAAGGGAAAAGTCTATATAGTTGGAGCTGGCCCTGGTGATCCCGATTTAATTACGGTTAAAGCCATGAAATGCCTCGAGCAGGCAGAAGTGATTCTATATGATCGATTAGTCAATCCGGTATTATTGAATTACGCAAATGCTGATACCGAGTTCATTTATTGTGGAAAAGAGCCGGGGAACCATTGTGTATCTCAAGATACCATCCATCAATTATTAGTTGAAAAAGCCTTGGCCGGTAAATTGGTGGTTCGTTTAAAAGGCGGCGATCCGTTTATATTTGGCCGAGGCGGTGAAGAAGCAGAAGTATTAGTTCAAAATGGCATTGAGTTTGAAGTAGTCCCAGGGATCACCTCGGGAATTGCCGCTCCAGCTTATGCGGGAATTCCCGTCACTCACCGTGAAATGAGCCGATCCTTTGCGGTTGTAACAGGTCATTGTTTGAGTGGTAAACCCAATAACATTCGCTGGGATCACCTCGCCCATGGTGTCGATACGCTCGCTATTTATATGGGTGTCAAACATCTTCCATATATATGTAATCATCTGCAAATCAGTGGGAAAGATTCTACCACACCTATTGCGGTAATTGAGCAAGGGACAACCGGAAGTCAACGGACTGTTATCGGTACGCTCGAGACGATTGTTGAGGTTGTAAATGAGAATCGAATCATGAATCCAGCGATGATTGTGATCGGAGAAGTTGTGAAACTATCAGAAAAACTATCGTGGTATCCTGAAAGGATCAAAGACGAAATGCTTATATAAAAAATTATCGAGTTTGAAAGAGTTTATAATGAACATTATAGACTCTTTTTTTATAGTCTGCTACTCAACATAAAAGCCATACGTGTATGCTAGTCATAAAATGTTTTCCATTGTAATTAGGTAGATTTTTTTATTTCTCTCCATAATTAAATAAATTGAAGGATTAAATAAAATTNNAAATATACCTGATTAAGAGGGCTGAATAATGAATAAATCTGGTCGAATTATCCTGGTGCTGATTTCTATTTTATTTACCAGTTTCCAAAAGGTCTACGATCATCAACCTTTTTTTACCATCGACTTTTTCCTGTTTACCTTTATTGCCTGGGTAGTGGGCTGGCAATATGATAAGGCGCGCTACTATGAAAAAAAGGCCCGCGCAAGTGAAGAAAGCTATAAGAAATTGATAGATTCATTGCCTGCACCCGTCTATATTACGCGGAATCATAAAATTTTATATGTAAATAAAGCTGCACTGTCCATGGTTGGCGCCACGAAACGAGAAGATTTAATGGGGAAGTCCATTTTTGATTTTATTGTTCCAGAATATAAGGGTCGTGTGCTGGAACGCTATAAACTAATAAAAAAGGAAAAGCATCCCGTAAACACGATCGACTACAAAGCAAAGCGATTGGATGGTTCAACCTTTTTGTTTGAGGTTTCTTCCTTGTATATCGTTTTTGGCGGAAAAGAGGCCATCTTGTCGATTGGGAAGGATATTACTATAAGAATGGAAGAAACAGAACGTCTTCTTCAAAAGTCTGAAAAATTAGCGTTGTTAGGTCAAATGGCAGCAGGTATAGCCCACGAAATCCGAAATCCACTCACATCCATCAAAGGATTTATTCAACTCTTAAAGACGAGTACCCTGAAAGAGGAATATTATGAGATTGTGTTATCAGAGCTTGACCGGATCAATGAAATTGTTGGGGAGTTCCTTGTCCTTGCTAAACCGTCTGCGGCCGTATATACGACCCAGGACATTAAGATCCTATTAAAGGATGTTATCACGTTAATTAACAACCAGTCTCTTCTTAATAATATTCAAATTATGATGAAATTCGACGATGATTTGCCGTTGATCAGCTGTGAAGATAATCAGTTAAAGCAAGTTTTTCTAAATTTACTGAAGAACGCAATGGAAGCCATGCCTAAAGGCGGAAGTATTCATGTGGTCGTAAAAGAAAAAGAAGCAGGTAAAATTTCGATTCAGATTATCGACCAAGGTGTTGGCATTCCACAAGAACGGATTTCCACACTAGGTGAACCCTTTTATACAACAAAAGAAAAGGGCACCGGCCTCGGCTTAATGACCTGCTACAAAATAATCGAAGGCCATAATGGGGAACTAAACATTTATAGTCAACTTAATGAGGGAACCACGATTGAGATTATTTTACCAACGATTACCCAGCCCTTATTAAAGATGGAAGTAAGCCATTCTTAGTGAATGGCTTATTCTATTTTTAGGAAAAAATGATAAAATATCATCATAGATATAGATTCAAGAGATTAGGAGGGGGATTGTGAGTTCGTTCCAAACGAAACAGATGCATCAAGAAGTTACTTTTTTTCAACTATTTATAAAATCTAAACATTTTACGGCGTTGCTTTTGGGCCAAATTTTTTCCTTGTTAGGAAGTTCGATAACGAATGTGATTCTTCCCATTGTTGTTCTCGAAGTATCAAAATCAACCGCCATGATGGGAACGGTTATGGCCGTTTACATGCTGCCATTTGTCATTCTTCTCCCTGTTTCAGGCATTCTGGTTGACAAATTGAACAAAGTGAAAATTATGTTTGTGGTGGATTTTGTTCGGTTTTTCCTGATGCTGCTATTAGCCGCCATTGCTTTTATGGGGCAACTTAACATGGTTTTTCTGTTTATCATAATGTTTATAATGGGCACAATGGACAGCTTCTTTCAGCCGGCCTATTCAGCCGTTCGAGCAAAGGTATTTACAAAGGATATTCGCAATGCGGCAAATTCAATTACCCAAGTAAGCGTGCAGGCCTTAAGAATCTTTGGACCGATTATTGGCGGAATAATAGTCAGCTCTTTTTCAGCTGCTTGGGGTTTTGGTATTGATGCAATCACATACATAATATCCTTGTTCTTTTTACTTAGTCTTAGATCGATAACGTTTCAAAAGTCGACAGGTAGCTTGGGACAGAAAAACTCTATCAAACAAGATTTTTTCGAAGGGATTGAGGTCCTGAAACAGGAGTCCTGGCTTTGGATTACCATTCTTACATTCTCGCTCATCAATATTTTTTCCGGTGGGATTATACGCATCATCATTCCTTGGCTCATTAATATCTATTATGATTTTGAACCTGTTGTTTTTGGTCTTGTTCTTTCCGCATCCGGAGCTGGGGCTATCGTCTGTGGACTTGTGTTTGGGTTAAGGAAAGAATGGAAGAAGCGTGGCCTGCTCGCCTATATCGGTGTAGCTGTAAGTGGTCTGGCCTTACTGTTTATGCCCTTCGTTTCGTCCGTTCCCTTATTAATGGCCTTTATGTTCCTAGAAGGCGCAGGGATGATGTTGTTTGGCTTGATTTGGGAAATTAGTCTTCAAGAATTGGTCCCAGAAGATAAATTTGGCCGGGTCGTAAGTTTAGATATGCTGGGTTCCTTTGCCTTACTTCCAGTCGGTTATTTACTAACTGGATGGTTAGCAGAAGGAATTGGTGAAATCTTTACATTAGTTATCTTTAGTACGGTCATCGTGCTTATTTCGGTCCTCGTCATGTTTAATAAAGGAATACGGAATTATAATTAATGTTTATTAAATGGTGTTGGAGGGAGATATGAAAAAGAATAAGTATGTTTTTTGGGGACTTGTCATCACGACCTTGATTTCAGCGCTTGATGCAAATATAATGCAAACGGCCAGTCCGACCATTGTCAAACAACTTGGAGGAATGGAACTTTTTGCATGGATATTTGTTGTTTATATGTTAGCAAGTACGGTGACTGTGCCGCTTTACGGTAAATTATCGGATATGTACGGCCGAAAAAATCTATTAATGTTTGCTGTTGGGTTATTTACGCTAGGTTCCATCCTATGTGGGATTGCAAATTCCATGGTTACGCTCATCATTTTTAGGGGCATTCAAGGTTTAGGGGCTGGCGGGATGATTCCACTTTCTATGGTCATTGTAGGAGACTTATTTACAATTGAAAGACGCGGGAAAATTCAAGCGGTTTTTAGCAGCATTTGGGCCATCTCTTCCATTGTTGGACCTATATTGGGATCTTTCTTTGTGGAAGCACTTTCTTGGAGATGGATCTTCTTTATCAATATTCCGATAGGTATTGCCAGCGTTCTTTGTTTACTTCCCTACAAAGAACAAATGGAATTTAAGAAGACCCATATTGATTATAAAGGTTTCTTCTTATTTGGGATTTCGATCACACTATTATTGTTATCTACTAATATAAAAAACTCTATTTGGTATATTATCTTAGGAGTCATTGGATTCATTGTGTTTGTCTTAGTGGAAAGGAAGGAACCACATCCGTTCCTGCCAGTATCATTGTTTAAGAACAAAGGAATCCTGATGACGAACCTATTCATGTTGGTTTATTGTTTGTCCTTTTTTGGAACATCCAATTTTATTCCATTGTACCTCCAAGAAGGAAATCAGATGAGTATTTATAAAAGTGGATTGATACTGCTAAGTATTGCCGTTGGCTGGATCTTCGGAAGTACCCCCGCAGGCAAGTGGATTCTTCGCTTTGGCTACAAAATCTTATTTATTATCGGCAGTTTGGTTACAACGTTATCGGGGTTAGCTTTATATTTATTCATAACTGATATTTCCTATTTGGGTTTGTTTTTAATTTTAACAATCCAGGGTATTTCTTTTGGTTTGTTGTTTGCGGTTGGTACCATCGCATCTCAGGAATTTGCTGAACCCCAGATCAAAGGGATGTCTACTTCACTGCAAATGTTTCTAAAAAACATTGGCACATCGATCGGGGTGACAGTCATGGGCTTGATCATCAATCAAGCTGCACACATCACAATCGGAATGAAAAACGTGTTTTTATATGCTCTTTGTTTGAGTTTCGTGACGATAGTGCTAAGTTTCCTCATCCCAGCAAAAACAACCGTTTTCATTGAGAGTAACAGTATGAGTAAATAGCAGTCTGCATTAAGGTGCCTGACACCTAACGAAATGTTGGTGTCAGGCACCTTATTTATTTAAGGATCTCTTTAAATTCCTTCCCCCTTTGTACATAGTGGTCGCTGGACATTTTCAGCAATTCTAGGTCTTTTTTGGTTATTTCTCGGACTACTTTACCTGGAGAACCCAATACAAGTGAGCGGGGTGGGATTTTAATCCCTCCAGCTAAGAGTGTATTTGCCCCAATGATACAATCCTCACCAACCTCGACATTATCCAACAACGTTGAACCCATTCCGATAATACAACGTTTACCGACCTTGCAGCCATGCAAAATAACATTATGGCCAATGGTAACATCATCTTCAATTACGACTGGAAAACCTTCGAATAAATGAATCGTAGAATTATCCTGGATACTGCAGCGTTTTCCAATGATAATGGGTCCATCGTCCCCTCGTAATACTGCATTAAACCAGACAGATGAGTCCTTGCCAATCCTAACATCACCGATTAGATAGGCCCCAGGCGCTACGAATACAGATTCATGGACAGCAGGCGATGCCCCTTTGTAGGGAATAATCATATCAATCTCTCCTTTTAAATATCAGAATTATCTTTCTATTAAAC
>NZ_JBALOS010000125.1:0-8616 GCF_036962765.1 Neobacillus drentensis | reverse complement strand
AAATTTTTTTGCTCATACCAATGAATTATTTATTTTGCGCAAAAATATTTTGCTCTAAAATAACAAAGAATCCTTTATTCATGCAAAAATACAAGTTGGCACGGAACTTGCAAATAAATTTAATGTAGCATATTACAAGGGGGAACAACAATTGAAACCGTATACACATGAACCATTTACAAATTTTGAAGATGAAAAAAATATACAAGCTTTTCAAGATGCGCTCGCATTCGTACAATCGCAACTTGGAAAAGATTATCCAGTCATAATCGGGGGAGAAGCGATTATGACAGAGGAAAAAGTTACTTCGATCAATCCAGCCAATAAGGAAGAAGTCATTGGCCGGGTTTCAATGGCCGACCAAGATTTAGCAGAACAGGCTATGCATGCCGCATTAACCACATTTGAAACTTGGAAAAAGTGGAAACCTGAACATCGCGCCAACATTTTATTCAAAGCAGCTGCGATCTTACGCCGCAGAAAACATGAGTTTTCAGCGTATCTTGTGAAAGAAGCCGGAAAACCATGGAAAGAAGCGGATGCAGATACAGCAGAAGCAATCGACTTTATCGAGTACTACGGACGCCAAATGCTTCAATTGAAAGAAGGTTCACCAGTTAATAGCCGGACAGGAGAATTTAATCAGTATAATTATATTCCACTAGGTGTAGGGATTATTATTTCCCCATTTAACTTCCCATTAGCGATTATGGCTGGAACAACGATTGCAGCAATCGTTTCTGGGAATACAGTTCTGCTTAAGCCAGCAAACACTACCCCAGTGGTGGCGGCAAAATTTGTTGAATTGATGGAAGAAGCAGGACTTCCAAAAGGCGTTTTAAACTTTGTACCTGGAAGCGGTGCGCAAATTGGTGATTACCTTGTTGATCATCCAAAAACACGCTTCGTATCCTTTACTGGTTCACGTGAAGTTGGCTGCCGTATTAATGAACGTGCTGCCAAGGTTCATCCAGGACAAAAATGGATCAAACGAGTCATTGCTGAAATGGGCGGTAAGGATACCGTGGTTGTAGATAATAATGCGGATTTAGAGTTAGCTGCAGCAAGTATTGTTTATTCCGCTTTCGGCTTTTCAGGTCAAAAATGTTCTGCAGGTTCCCGTGCAGTCATTCATCAGGATGTCTATGATATCGTCCTTGAAAAGGTTGTTGCGCTAACAAAAACCCTAACTCTTGGTAATCCTGAAGATGCAAATACTTATATGGGACCTGTTATTGATGGCAAATCCTTCAAAAAAATCATGGATTATATTGAAGTAGGGAAGCAAGAAGGCCGACTTATGACTGGCGGCGAAGGCGATGATTCTAAAGGTTACTTGATTCAGCCAACTATTTTCGCTGATTTAGATGAAAATGCCCGCCTGATGCAGGAAGAAATTTTCGGACCAGTTCTAGGTATTAGTAAAGCACGTGATTTTGATCATATGATGACGATTGCTAATAATACCGACTATGGTTTAACGGGTGCATTGATTACCAAAAATCGTGAGCATATCGAACGTGCACGCCAGGAATTCCACGTGGGGAATCTATATTTTAACCGTACCTGTACCGGTGCCATTGTTGGATATCAACCGTTTGGTGGTTTCAATATGTCCGGAACAGATTCCAAAGCGGGCGGTCCTGAATATTTACTGCTTCACATGCAAGCAAAAACAACATCTGAAACACTATAAAAAACTACATCTTACAGGCCTCGACAGGCGGTGGTTACTCGTCCTGTCGAGGGAAATGAAGGAGGAACTATCATGACGATTACTGAAACGAACAAAACGAATCAAATTATTGAACAAACACATAAATTCGGTGCCAATAACTATCATCCACTGCCAATCGTTATTGCAAAGGCAGAAGGAGTTTGGGTTGAAAGTCCAGAAGGAAACCGTTATATGGATATGCTTAGTGCATATTCAGCCGTGAACCAAGGTCATCGTCATCCGAAAATTATCCAAGCATTGAAGGACCAAGCTGATAAGGTTACATTAACATCACGTGCCTTTCATAATGATCAACTTGGACCGTGGTACGAAAAAATTTGTCAGTTAACAAATAAAAATATGGCTCTCCCAATGAATACTGGAGCGGAAGCGGTTGAAACAGCCCTTAAGGCTGCTCGCCGCTGGGGTTATGATGTAAAAGGAATTGCAGAAAATCAAGCAGAGATTATTGCCTGTGTAGGGAATTTCCATGGCCGGACAATGGGTGCTGTTTCTTTATCATCTGACCCAGAATATAAGCGCGGCTTCGGACCAATGCTTCCTGGTATTAAATTAATCCCTTATGGTGATCTCGAAGCATTGAAAGCGGCGATCACACCAAACACAGCTGCATTTTTAATCGAACCAATTCAAGGTGAAGCCGGAATTATCGTCCCTCCAGTTGGATTCTTGAAAGCAGCTTCTGATTTATGTAAAGAAAACCAAGTCTTGTTCATTGCTGACGAAATTCAAGTTGGCTTAGCTCGTACCGGTAAAATGTTTGCCTGCGACTGGGAAGATGTGAACCCAGACATGTTAATCTTAGGTAAAGCCTTGGGTGGGGGAGTATTCCCAATTTCCTGTGTGGTAGCGAACTCGGATGTATTAGGGGTATTCAACCCAGGTTCTCATGGTTCAACATTTGGGGGGAATCCACTAGCTTGTGCCGTGTCACTTGCTGCACTGGCGGTAATTGAAGAAGAAAAACTAGCAGAACGCTCGCTTGAATTAGGTAAATACTTCATGGAAAAAATACAGTCCATCAATAATCCAAAAATTAAATCGGTCAGAGGCAGAGGTTTGTTTATCGGGGTTGAACTTACAGAAGCCGCAAGACCATATTGTGAGATTTTGAAAGACAAAGGTTTATTATGTAAAGAAACTCATGACACGGTTATTCGTTTTGCACCACCGCTTACGATCACCAAAGAAGAAATTGATTGGGCTTTTGAAAAAATCCAAACAGTATTAAGTTAATTTTGTAAAATTAGGCTTTGTTAAATGACATTATTGGTTTAGCCACNNAGACTCCTGCGGGAAAAGCAGGACTTGGGAGACCCCGCAGGCGCAAAGCGCCGAGGAGGCTCCCGGACTGCCCGCGGAAAGCGATGTGCCTGGAGCGGAAATTAACAGGAAATTTTTAACAGAGCTTGAAATATAAGCAATTAATCTATTAAACGACGGGGTGTCTGGCATGTCTGTTAAATCGACGGTAACGGAAATGGAACAAAAACAACAAGAGGAAAAAGAATCTTTAAATTTATTCAAGTCTACGCAAACAATTATTCAACAAGCATTATCTAAATTAGGCTATACAAATGAAATGTATGAATTATTAAAGGAACCGATCCGATTATTAACGGTCAGGATTCCCGTAAGAATGGACGATGGTACGGTCAAAATATTTACTGGTTATCGTTCTCAGCATAATGATGCGGTTGGTCCAACCAAGGGCGGTGTCCGTTTTCACCCGGAAGTGGATGAAGAAGAGGTAAAAGCATTGTCGATTTGGATGAGCTTAAAATGCGGAATTACCAATCTCCCATATGGCGGCGGTAAAGGCGGCATCATCTGTGATCCGCGCAACATGTCCTTTAGAGAACTTGAAAGCTTAAGCCGCGGTTATGTTCGCGCAATCAGTCAAATTGTTGGACCGTCAAAAGATATTCCGGCCCCAGATGTTTATACCAATTCACAAATTATGGCATGGATGATGGATGAGTACAGTCGTTTACGTGAATTCGATTCACCGGGCTTTATTACAGGTAAGCCAATCGTTCTTGGTGGTTCACAAGGTCGTGAAACAGCAACTGCTCGTGGTGTAACCATTTGTATTGAAGAAGCAGTGAAGAAAATCGGAAAGGTGCTGCCAGGCGCCCGCGTTGTTATTCAAGGCTTTGGAAATGCCGGAAGTTATTTAGCGAAGTTTATGCATGATGCCGGTGCGAAGGTAGTTGCGGTATCCGATGTGTATGGCGGTATTTACGATCCAAACGGACTTGATATTAATTACTTGCTCGATCGAAGGGATAGCTTCGGCACATTCTCGCAATTATTTAAAAATACGATCACAAACCAAGAATTACTAGAATTAGAATGTGATATTCTTGTCCCAGCAGCCATTTCTAACCAAATTACAGCCCAAAATGCTGCCAATTTTAAAGCACCGATTGTCGTGGAAGCCGCAAATGGTCCAACTACACTTGAGGCAACCAAGATTCTCACTGAGCGTGGTGTCATCCTTGTGCCTGATATCCTTGCTAGTGCAGGCGGTGTAACCGTATCTTATTTTGAATGGGTGCAAAATAATCAAGGCTATTATTGGACCGAAGAAGAAGTGGATGAAAAACTTAAGAAGGTTATGGTCGGTTCTTTTGAAACGATTTATCAAACGGCTAAAACACATCAAGTAGATATGCGTTTAGCGGCTTATATGGTTGGTATAAGAAAAGTAGCAGAGGCTTCTCGCTTCAGAGGATGGGTATAAAAGGATAAGGTTCTCCTAGCCTGAATGAAATCTCCCTACGTGGATGGACAGAAAAAACCTATATCTGATCTATGACTGTCAAGAATAAAAGGAGTGAAGAACTTTGTCAAGGGAAGCTATTATCAGTCCATGTTCTGGTATTGTTGAAACGGTTTGTACCGAGGAAAACAACCACGTATACGAGTGGGAGAAATTATTTTTAATTAAGACAGAGGACGGTAGTATTGAAGAGATTGCAGTCGGAATCAGCGGGCATATCACCTCTTTATCTGTTAAGAAGGGTCAAGTAGTAAATACTCAAACAATCCTCGCAACCATCCAAGATGATTTGTTAATTACAGGATCCGATTAAGGAACAATAATTACTATTTTACAAACTCTTTCCATTTATTTGGAGAGAGTTTTTTACTGGATTCATTTTTGGAGTAAAAATTTTTTGCGAAAATGAAAAATATTTTACAAAATATAGTCTTATGACCTTTGTCATGAAGAGAAAATTCTTAAGGTAGAAAAACTAGTAGGGGAGGAAACTAGAAAAAGATTAGGATTTGTCATTGAACAATAGAGTTTGCCATTCGCACCTTAAAAACAAAAACTATTTAATAGTATTCCCCTTATTTTAAAGCCGACAGGAATTGATTTATTGCAATTAAATCTATCTTGCTGTCGGTTTACCTTATATAATTGAGGAAAGGAATAATTTGTTAGGAGGAGTAGGATGACAAAGACAATTTTTACAAATGGGACCATCTATACATTCGACAGAGGGCAGCCGTTAGTGGAAGCGGTGGTTGTTGAGAATGGGAAAATTATAGATACTGGCTCACACCAAGATATGAACTTAAAATGGGGCAGAGCCGGGTCAACTATCGTTGATTTACAAGGGAAAATGGTAACGCCCGGATTGATCGACAGCCACCTGCATCTTTCAGGTGTGGCATTCAACTTTTTAGATCTTGATTTAACAGGGGTTAAATCGAAAAGCGAAATGCTAGAAAAAATTAGGATCAAGGCGAAAACAGTGGTTCCCGGTAAGTGGCTGGTCGGTATGGGCTGGGATGAAAATCTGTTTACAGAAGGAAACGTTCCAACAATAGAAGAAATAGACCATGTAGCCCCACACTGTCCGGTTTACCTAAAGCGGATATGCCACCATGCTTTTTTGGTCAATAGCAAGGCTCTCGAAATGTCTCAATATCATCCAGCGAACGCTGTACCCACAGGAGGAACGGTCGTTCTTGATCCGATTACCAAAAATCCTAGCGGCTTACTGCTGGAATCGGCTTCTCAACTGATCACCAAATACATACCGGAGCGAACCTATCAAGAGTTAAAGGCTGGTTTACAGCAAGCGATGCAATTTGCAGTGAAAAAAGGGTTAACCAGTGTCCATACCAATGATCCTGCTTATTTAGGCGGACTTGATTCGACCTATAAGATGTATGACGAATTGATAAATCATGAAGCACAAGGTTTACGCTGTAATCTGCTCATTGATTATCCCTTTCTTCATCAATTGAAAGAAAGAGGGATGTTTGCCGGTTTCGGAAACGAACAATTACAAATCGGAGCAATTAAAATTTTTGCTGATGGGGCTTTTGGAAGAAGGACCGCGCTGCTATCAGAGCCTTATCATGATCAACCAGGCCAATTTGGAGACGCCATGTATGAACAAGAAACCCTTTTTCAGGTCGTTCAAGAGATAAGAGCGCATTCCATGCCTCTAGCTGTCCATACGATAGGCGACAAGGCGCTTGAACAAGTTCTAGATGTACTTGATCAACTCCCAACAGTGGAATACCGTGATCGGATCATTCACACGTCTTTGGTTCGAGATGATTTGGTAGAGCGCCTCGCAAACCCAAGCCGGGTTGCGGATATTCAACCAAGATTTGTGGTTGGGGACTACCCATGGGTGAAAGAACGAGTTGGAGGTAAACGGGAGCCATATTTATATGCATGGAAAACATTACTCGATTCTGGTGTTGTTTGTGCCGGTGGATCTGATGCACCTGTTGAACCTGTCGATCCATTGCTTGGTATTCATGCCGCGGTCAGCCGTAGAGCTCCTGGGGATTCACATGAAGGCTGGAATGCAAAAGAAAAGCTCTCCATGCTAGAGGCCGTTAAGCTATTTACGGTTGGAGGTGCATATGCCACAAATGAAGAACATCAAAAGGGGTCCATTTCAAGAGGGAAGTTAGCTGATTTCACGGTTTATTCTCACAACCTAATTACAATGGAGAATCCTGACGATCTACTCCATACTGAGATTGAAATGACGATTATTGATGGCGAAATTAAATTTCAAAAATAAGGGGATTAAGTCGTAAATAGAAGACTGACCGGATGAAAGCGCTTTATAATTAACAAAATAATTAAAATAGTCAAAAAATATTGACAGCCTGTTTTTTCAGTGGTACCCTTATAAAAAAAATTGAAGAAGAATCAATGATGAGAAGAGTAGAGTAAGCCCTTGTTCCACAGAGAGTCGACAGTTGCTGAAAGTCGATGTCAGGACCTATTCGAAGATCATCTCGGAGATGTGTAGCTGAAACGATGAAGTAAGCTAGACCGGAAAGTCCGCCGTTATAATGGAACACGTACTGGAATGGTACGATGAATCGAGAGCCGCAGTGTTCGTTTGCTGTGGAAGTAGGGTGGTATCGCGAGTTAACTCGTCCCTATACTATTGGGGGCGGGTTTTTTGTGTTTTAAAATGGATTGATATTTTTGAAGTTTTTTATGGATGCAACAATTTAGGAGGGAAATGAAAGATGAATCAACAAGTCGATAAGAAAGTGTTTAATGTGGAGGATATTATTATTGCAAGTCATACCATTAAGGATGAAATTTCACCAACTCCCCTGCAGTATAATCACTTGTTGTCAGAAAGATATGGCTGTCATGTCTACTTGAAACGCGAGGACTTACAAAGTGTTCGTTCCTTTAAAATCCGCGGGGCGTATAATCGAATTAAAAAACTAAATGAGGACGAGTTAAAGAATGGGATTATCTGTGCAAGCGCTGGAAATCATGCGCAGGGCGTTGCTTATTCTTGTCATCTCTTAAATATTCACGGGAAAATCTTTATGCCGAGCACAACACCAAAGCAAAAGGTTAAGCAAGTTAAATTTTGGGGCAAGGAAGATGTTGAGATTGTTTTGGTCGGAGATACCTTTGACGATGCCTATGAAAAAGCAAGGGAATGCAGTCAAGAAGAAAATCGGACCTTCATCCATCCGTTTGATGACCATGATGTCATTGCTGGACAAGGAACGGTTGCCGTTGAACTACTTAATGATTGCCCCGAAAAAATTGATTACTTATTTGCCGCAATTGGCGGCGGAGGGTTAATTTCTGGAGTAGGAACGTACTTAAGACATTATTCTCCTCAAACACAATTAATTGGGGTGGAACCCCTAGGTGCTCCAGGTATGAAGGAATCCTTTTTAAAAGGAGAAGTGACATCATTAAAAGAAATTGATCCATTTGTAGATGGGGCAGCGGTAAAAACAGTGGGTTCGTTGACCTTTAATATTTGTAAGGAGATCGTTGACGATATTCTTGTGGTTCCAGAGGGCAAGGTATGTACTACACTATTATCTTTATACAATGAAAATGCCATTGTAGTGGAGCCGACGGGTGCACTATCAGTTGCAGCCTTGGATATGTATGCAGAAGAAATCAAAGGGAAGACGGTGGTCTGCATCGTCAGCGGCGGTAACAATGATATTGGCCGTATGCAGGAAATTAAAGAACGTTCAAAAATCTATGAAGGACTACAGCATTATTTTATTGTCCAATTCCCGCAGCGTCCAGGGGCCTTACGTGAGTTTTTACTTGATGTCCTTGGACCAAACGATGATATTAGTCATTTTGAATATACGAAAAAGAATAATCGCGAAACGGGCCCAGCCTTGGTAGGAATTGAACTGAAGGATAAGGGAGATTACACGCTGTTGATTGAACGAATCAAAGCGAAGGGATTTTTATATCGTGAAGTAAATAATGATAGTACCCTATTTCAAATGTTGGTATAGTTCCATACTAATTTGTGGAGGTCGAAAAGACGGGTTTCGACCTCTTTTTGGCGTTTTATAGGTATTAAAATCAACTTCTTGCACTATTT
>NZ_JBALOS010000124.1:0-41827 GCF_036962765.1 Neobacillus drentensis | reverse complement strand
ATGGTAGTTGGGACACGCGTCCCTGTGAGAGTAGGACGTTGCCAGGCTAACCCTTAGGGGTTATTTTTTTGTCCAAATTTGATCTGGCCCCTTGGTCAAGTGGTTAAGAAACCTCCCTTTTCCGGAGGTAACACGTGTTCAAATCCTGTAGTAGTCCCATAATTGGAGGATTAGCTCAGCTGGGAGAGCATCTGCCTTACAAGCAGAGGGTCGGCGGTTCGATCCCGTCATCCTCCACCATATTTTTTCCCGAACAAATGCCGGGGTAGCTCAATTGGTAGAGCAACTGACTTGTAATCAGTAGGTTGGGGGTTCAAGTCCTCTCGCCGGCACCATTTTTTATGAGCCATTAGCTCAGTTGGTAGAGCATCTGACTTTTAATCAGAGGGTCGAAGGTTCGAGTCCTTCATGACTCATTATTTTGAATTAATATGAAAGTGTTGCGGAATTGGCGGGTTCAATTCCAGTGTTCACGACCTTTTTTATATTATGGGGCCTTAGCTCAGCTGGGAGAGCGCCTGCTTTGCACGCAGGAGGTCAGCGGTTCGATCCCGCTAGGCTCCACTTGTTAGGAAGACCCAAGTTTGGTTATGTGAATATTATAAGATGAAATAGCAAAACAAAGGGAATGGATAGCCATTCCCTTTGTTTTTATCAAAAAGCAGCGTAAATCCCCTAGCTTCAGATATGGGGATATAAGCTGTATTTTTTTCGAATTTTTTTAGGATAATACCAGTAATTTTGCTATACATCCCTTGGAGTTATTTGGTATAATGAGAGTGTGTACAGAACGTTCGTTCTGTTTATGAAGGGGGGAATAAAATGTATCGATCCTATAAAATACAAATTCAGCCGGAACATGAATTGTTTGACTACTGTGACTCCCTCTGTTTTAAAGCGAAAAACTTGTACAATATCACCAACTACTATATTAGACAGGTTTATACAGCTTTAAAAAAAGAAACGAGAACTGAAAATCAGCTTCAAGTTTTAACAGATATTCAAGACCATTTACCTCAAATGAATAAAATTCGACTAAAAAGTTTTGAGAGAGCCAAATCTAAGCCTAAAAAAGTCAATAATAGTGGTCATGCATTGGAGCCAAAACTGAAGCTATTTTGAAATGCCCCACCCAGAGAAAGCCTTCCTTCCCTATAACTTTGTAGAAGCACTATTTAAAGTGATGAAACAAACCGATTACATTTCTATGCCCTCTCAGTCCAATCAACAAACAATCAAAAAGGTCTATGATGATTGGAAAAGTTTCTTCGAAGCCTCAAAGAAATATAAAACCAAGCCTGCTAGTTTTTCAGGAAAACCAAAGATACCTAAGTATAAACCGAAGAATGGACGTACGACAGTTTATTTAACCAATCAAATTACTAAAATTAAAAATCGAGATGTACTTTCATTTCCGGGAACTCTCATAAATTAAAACTGGGGAAAATCTCACATAATGATGGTAAACTACAACAGGTGCGTATTGTCCCGTCCTATGGTCGGTATGTGATAGAAGTTGTTTTTAAATGTGAACAGGAAAAGGAGATCAAACGATCAGAAAAACAATTAAATGAGTGGATATTTGAGCCGAAACGAGTAATGGGGATTGATTTGGGCGTTGATAACCTTGCAACTATCATTGATAACATGGGGCTAAAGCCTCTGCTTATCAAGGGCAAATGGTTAAAATCGATCAATCAATACTATAACAAATTAAGAGCCGAATACATGAGTATCCTTCGAAATGGAAAAGGACCAAAGGAAGGGAAGTTTAACACCACAAGATTAATTTCATTAGACCGAAAAAGGAACAATCGAGTCATGGATTTTTTACATAAGGCCAGTGCAAAAGTAGTGGAGATCGCGAAAGAAAGAACCATAGATACAATCATCATTGGAAAAAATGAGGGTTGGAAGATGGAGGTTGAGATGCAAAAGACGAGTAAACAAGCCTTCATACAAATCTCATATGCCACTTTCATCGGGATGATTCGATACAAAGCAGAACGCCACGGAATTCAAGTCATTGTTCGGGAAGAAAGCTATACCTCCAAGTCTAGTTTCTTGAATCATGACCCAATTCCGACTTACGGGGGAGAGAACCAAACTTATTTTAGCGGGTATAGAAGCAGTCGAGCTTTTTACAAAATCAAAGGCTCTAAGATTTTGATCCATGCGGATGTGAATGGAGCTTTGAATATTGTCCGTAAACATACGAAGGATGTTTTCAAAGGACTGGAGAGAAAACAGTTCCTCCAATCCCCACGAAAAATAATTATCATGAAGAAGAGAAAGGCAAAGCTGAAGGCCACGGCCTGATGTAGTAGCGGGACTTGTGGTAGCCCTCGTAAAGACAATGGGCTTAACAGCCTATTCTTTCGAAACCCCTAGCTTTAGCTATGGGGATACTCATGCTCAAGAATTTAGTTATTGAAAAATGGTCACCCAGATCCATATATTTAGGAAAATTAGAAAAGACATTGAAGCATAAAAAGGACAAAAGGCATCTGAATGGAACCATTCAGATGCTTTTGTATTTATACAGGTTTATAACAGTTGTCGACATTCTTTTCAGGTATTTGGAAGGATAAAGTCAGTAATGGTGCGCAGAGAGCCACTTTTAATCAAACGTTTGTGTAGTGGTGAAAAGGCGGGAGTTTACTAGAATCGTGTAAGTTCGAGAGAAACCTAACTGATTTTGTGGGAAATTGGGTTATTTCCTGCGAAATATATTAACTGTTCTCGACAATTTTCTTTCCTGCTTGGCGGGGAAGATTACTAAAGGTCAGTACTTGAAGCAGTTTTAATCAAACGATTGATTAGTATATCTTATACGGAATTTAGTCGAAAAGATGTCGATTAGTGCAATTAGAGGATGCAACGCTATATATCGACTTACTGTATATCCATTTTCCAACAATTTATTCATGCTTATGGACGGACTGACCCTTAATTATCAAGGGTTGAAGCACGTTTAATTAAAAGATTGGTTAAAAGGGAAATCTGAGGAAAATAGGCGAAGTTTGTCATCTAACCGATTGTAATGGAGTGAAAGTTTGTATAGCTAAATGTTTATTAGTCCTTAAACTACTACTTAATAAGTAGTGGGTGAGTGCTACAATTTGTTTTGTGGAAATGGAATATTTTAGCGTTAATCTCATTGGGGGTGTTGGAATGGGAAAGCATGTATGGAAGGTTAGAGCGGACTTTTACCAGCAAGGATTGAACGAAGGTGATATTATTTCATCGATCGAAGGAAGATACAAAATATTAAATACAGCTTACAGAAATCAGTACGGTGAATTTTTCCTTTGTGAATTTTTAGATGACTATCAGGATGACGATACCAGCTCTCAGACGCAAAAGGGAATTGTAGCAAAAATCCTCACAACCGTTATGAAATTATTGTATTGGTCTTATAGTTTCCTTCTTAAATATTAAGCTATATTGACAATCGTGGTTGTTGTTTAAAGAGTTAATGCCTAGTCTTTAATGATATATTTTTTGTAGAAAAATGCCTATAGAATCTAATGGTCGTGCCGGGAAGTATGTAGTAGTATGGTATTTGTAAGGTGTTCTTTATAATGAAAAAAAGAGGTGGTTGTGTGCGTAATAAAGGAGTTTTATCGTTGGTTGCAGTAGGGTTATTAGTTTCATCTTTGTCTGTAGGTACTGTTAAGGCAGAAGGAAACGAGTATGAATTATCAAAGAAATTAATTGAACGTCAGGTTGAAAAGCCACTCCAACAAGGTATCATTGATTCTCATGCGCTAAATCAACTTGAAAAAGAAGTGAAAGGTTCTCAATCCTATTCAGCAAAAAGTTTTAATAAAATGGGAGCAGCGAGTAGTAGTATTTCCAGTAGTGAAGATTATTTAATTGAAACGGAGTACAACAATGATTTTGATTCTGCAAATGTTACTTCATATGAAAAACCAACAATTGGTCAATTACTTCCTTTGTATGATATAGATATTCATAAAGTAGTTGTGCCTAGAGATGGAATTTTATTAGTAGCTGGGGGCACTAACTCAAGTGCTATTGATCTAGGATTCGCTGTTGTGCAAAAGGATTTTGTTGAGAATGATAACTTAGTATATTTAGGCTCTGAATATGAGGAGGATGGGTTTGTATATCAAGCGTACCAAGCTAAAGTGGGTACATACTTTGTGGGTGTTCTAGACTTAGATAACGACTACTATGACAATAATACAGAAGGTGATTTATACGCTATTGCTCCTGCATTTATAGACAATGTTGCACCAAGTAAGCCGAGTGTAAACAAGGTGGATAATAATGATACAGTTGTAACTGGAAAGGTAGAATCCGGATCTACCGTTACTATTAAAAGTGGTAATACGGTACTAGCAACTGCCAATGCTGCCTCTAATGGAGTTTTCTCAGCAAAGATAGCTGTTCAAAAAGCAGGTACAAAGTTAGCGGTCACAGCTAAAGATAGCGCTGGAAATGTGAGTGCAAGTGTGACAGTAACTGTTGCAGATGTTGTTGCACCAAGTAAACCAGTTGTTAAAAAGGTTGATAATAACGACAAAGTAGTAACTGGGAAGGCAGAGGCTGGCTCTTCAGTTACGGTTAAAAATGGAACCAAAGTGCTAGGAACGGCGAAAGCAGCATCTACTGGAGCTTTTTCTGTTAAAATAGCTGTCCAAAAAGCAGGTGCGAAAATAAAGGTTACAGCTAAAGATGGAGCAGGAAATGTAAGTTTTAGTGCATCAGTAACTGTAGCAGATGTTATTGCGCCGAGAAAGCCAACTGTTAATAAAGTAGATGATAACGATAGAAAGGTAACAGGGAAGGCTGAAGTGAACTCAAGAGTTACTGTGAAGGTAGGAAGTAAATCCCTTGGTTCAGCTAATGCTGATTCAAAAGGAAACTACTCAGTAAAGATAAAAGCACAGAAAAAAGGAACAACACTTGCTGTAACTGCAAAGGATAAGGCAGGTAATAAAAGTCAAAAGAGAACGATCAAAGTTGTAAAACATTAAATCTAATGAAAGAGTAAAGGGTTAATTCCTTTTGAAAAAAGCCCCTTTAGCGGGGTGGGGGAAAGTTTACCCAAAACTTCCGATTGTCCCCTATAAAAACCGTCACTGTGGCGTTTTTCAAGAAACAAAAGCAGATACCAATTATTAAGGTATCTGCTTTATCGATTTTGTGGCGCTTTTAGTAATCCTTACTTTCAAGATACTCGATTGCTTTCTTAAATCGCTGTAATCCTTCCATTACTTTTGAACGTGGGCATCCGACATTCATACGTAAATATCCTTTTCCGTTATCACCATAGGTTTGTCCAGACATAATGGCTACTTTCCCATGATGAACAAGAGCATGTTGGAGCTCCTCATTCGAATAAGGAAGCTTGGAAATATCAATCCATGCTAAGTAAGTTGATTCAGATACGTTTAGACAGGCCAATGGTATATGTTCTTCTAAAAAGTATTTGATGGCTATCATATTTCCTTCTATATAATCATTTAATTCCTCTACCCATCGGCCGCATTCATTGTACGCTGTCATCATTCCAATAGAACCTAGCGTACTTGCTGAAGAAAGGCCGTCTCGATTTTTTAATGTCACTAGAAACTCTTCTTTTAGCTCTTGGTTAGGAATAATCGCATAGGATCCACTTAATCCAGGTGTATTAAAGGTTTTGCTTGCTGATGTACAAATACAAATATTTTCTAAATCTTGAGCAGCATTTACAATTGGAATATGAACATAGGGCTTACGTACAATATCCATATGAATTTCATCTGAAATAATAAATACTTCATGTTTTTTACAAAGCCCTATGATTCGTTCAAGTTCTTCTTTTGTCCAAACACGTCCTGTTGGATTATGAGGGCTGCATAATAGAAGTACCTTCGCTCTCGGATGGGCAAGTCTTTTCTCTAAATCATCAAAGTCAATGATATACTTACCATTTTCTTGAAGTAATTTATTACTAGATAAATTTCTCTTATTATCTTCAATTAGTTTAAAAAAAGCGTCATAGGCAGGAGTTTGTGTCACCACATAATCTCCCTCATCTGTCAGCATTTGAACGATTTTAGAAATCGTGTAAATAACTGTTGGACTGTACACAATCCAATCTTTATCAATGGCGGTGGAAAATCTTTCATTAAACCATTTCACAATAGCCCCTTTGAACTCATCATGATTCCATCTGGTGTAGCCAAAAACACCATGCTCTAGGCGTTTTTTTAAACCTTGAAGTACTTCAGGCGGACATAGAAAGTCTGTATCTGAAATAGAAAAGGGTAAAAGATCCTTTTCGCCAAACCTATCCTCAATATAATCCCATTGTGTGCAATAGGTCCCTAATCGATTTATTTCTTGGTCAAATAGATGTTTCATTTGTAAACCTCTTTTATACTATTTTCTCCAATTGTGTTTTCACCGACGCTACTTGTGTTCCAATGACAACTTGTACATTGTGATCATCAAGGACGACAACTCCAAGTGCTCCGCATCTTTTTAATTCCAATTGATTTATTTTACTCATATCATTTACGACTAGTCGTAAGCGAGTAATACAATTGTCTAGAGACTGAAGATTGCTTTTTCCACCTAAAGCTCCTAAAATTCGCTCTACATCGTATTTACCTTTAGTCTTATGAGATAACTCTTCTTTGCTAACCTCTTCAGTCGTTTCTTCACGACCAGGTGTTTTCAAGTTGAATTTCACAATCGCGTAACGGAAGACTGAATAGTAAACAGTAAACCAAATAGCACCAACAACCAGTACAAGATACCATTTTGTATAAGTCCCTTGTAATACTCCGAAGATGAGGAAATCTAAAATTCCACCGTCTGTGTTTCCAATTTTTACCTCTAATAAAGACATCATCATGAAACCAAACCCAGTCATGATTACGTGAAATACCCATAATACTGGGGAAATGAATAAGAATAAGAACTCAATTGGCTCTGTAATACCAGTTACAAATGTAGCAATAACACCTGAAATTAATAACCCTTTGATTTTTTTACGATTTTCAGGACGAGCAGTATGATAGATTGCTAATGCCACTGCTGGTAAGCCAAACATAAATGTTGGCATTTTTCCTTGTGAAAGGAAAGCGGTAGCGGAAGAGCTAATCGGCGCACCAGCTTTTAATTGAGCGTAGAAAATGTTTAAAGCACCTGACACTGTGTTACTATCTACTACTTGTGTACCGCCAGCTTCAGTAAAGCGAATCATTGCTACTAGAATATGATGTAATCCAAATGGAAGTAACAAACGCTCTCCAGAACCAAAGATAAATGGTCCAAATGGTCCTGATTTATAAATGATATTGCCAATTCCAGCAATAGCCATTGCAAAAATCGGCCAAATCATCGGAAGTAGAAGTCCTACAATGGAAAGTATAATAGATGTAATAATTGGAACGAAACGTGCTCCACCGAAGAAAGCTAAGGCATCTGGTAATTGAACATCATAGAAACGTTTGTGTAATAGATAAACAATAATCCCTACGATAATCCCGCCAAGAACGCCCATTTCTATGGTTTGTATTCCCATGACCATGCCTTGTCCAGCTTCACGTAATTTATCTGCTGCTGCTAATTGATGTGTTTGGGTTAAATAGAAATTAATCGATAAGTTCATGATGACATATCCAACAAATCCAGAGAAAGCAGCGACTCCTTTTTCATAACGAACAAGCCCAAGCGGAATGGCCATAGCAAATAATACTGGTAAATAAGTAAAGGCAAATCCACCGATCGTAGACATAAAGCTAAAAATTACTTGCAAAACTGGATTTCCTAAAAACGGTAACGTTTCAATTGTCGAGGGACTTGTAAAGCTACTTCCAATCCCTAGCATCAATCCCATAAACGCCAATAAAGCGACAGGAAGCATAAACGTTTTTCCTAATCCTTGAAAGAACTCCCAGAAACTTGACTTTATATTCTTCTTCTTGCTCATATCAAAATCCCCTTTGTGATATCAACTTATGTGTTTAGAATAACTGCCTGAATGTCATGTAGCAACCGCTTTCAGGTTTAATGTATGCACTTACATTTTGTGTATAGGTTTACAAAAAGAAAGAACATTGCATCTGCCACAATGTTCGAAACCATTAATTTCTTCCATTCAAATAGGTCAAAATAATAAAATCTAATAATACACTTAATGGGAATCTTGAACTCATATCGATATCTCCGTAATAGCAGTCCACTACATGCCCTTGGAAAGTTAGATCTACTTCTTGCTTTAAACTACTATTCTTTCTTCCAACAATCGCAATCGTTTTTACCTTTTTCTCTTTTAAAATGCTAGCGAATTCTAATATTCTACTCGTTTCACCACTATATGAAACCAAAATAGCTAGATCCTTTTCAGTTAAACATCTCGCCACACTGTATAATGCATCCCAGTCTTCTCGTGCACTACATACTCTACCAGAAAACATTAATTTTCTTGCAGCGTCCACACAGGTTGGAAGTGACGCACCAACTCCAAAAAACTCTACAAAATTACTTTCACGGATGTAGTTTGCGGCTTGCTTAATATCTTCTTCGTTTACATACTGAAGAGTTAGCTCCATTTCCTGCTTTACACGGTCAATATGTGATGTAAGTTCATTTAGGGATGGAATCCTATGATCCTCATCGCTGCTTTTAACATATTTATTTAAAGAATATTTTAAATCTTGGAACCCTTGATATCCAATTTGCTTACATGTTCTGCTTATGGTAGCGGTCGAAACAAATATCTCTCTTGATAATTCATTTAAATTTAGTTTTGCGACACTTTCTGGGTTTTCTAAGATATAATCCAGCACTTGCCGTTCTAATTGACTTAACTGTTCTCGATAGTGAGATAGTCTTTTTAAAAATGTATTCATATTACCCCACCCATTTTTTTGTGCATTTACTAACCTATCATATTTAAAATTCCCGTTCCTGTCATTGATAAAATTAAGGAATTTTAGACCATGGGGACGGTTCTTGTGGCTTCCACTAACCTCATCATAACTTCCCCACCGAGTTTTTACTTTGATTCCAGTGCCTGTGTCACCGCCCGATAACGAGAAGTTATGAAGGGAGATATAAGTGAATGGAGCACTTATTTCAATCGGAAAAAGATTCTAGAAAACAAGAAAATCAACTCGCGCAGTAGCAGGCATAGTATGTTTTTTTGTCCATTTTTTCTTGCAGTGAAAGGCGATTTGGTAAACTATCATTTTGTACTTTAAAAGATTTCTGCGATGCCAACCGTCACATGCTTTATTCATTCGACTGCAGCCAGTCCCAGTCTGGGTCTACTCCATCTATAAACGTATAGGGTATATGCGTATTCTTCCTCCATGCAGCTATCTTCTCCGAATAGTAGTCCATGAGTTGGTTGTTTACGATTCCATAAAAGTAAGCGATCGGATTTTTAACGCGATTGGTTGATTTGATTTTGCGAATCAGCTGCCTAAAGGCCTGGATCGAGATATCCAGGATGTCAGTTGTATCATGCTGACAATCAAAGCGAAACGCAGCAATTTGCACCATATGCCAAAATTCTTCAATGGTTTTTGCATCGGAGAAAAAGCATTTTGCCAGTTGGACAAAAGGCTGTGGGACTCGGCTGCTAACATAGGTATAATCTAATGTTGACGGTTCTTCATAACGTTTATTTATCTTTTGATTTTTAGTTTTTAAAAGATTACTAGTTTCTTTATGGTGGTTCGTTTTTTCCTCTTTGGGCGGTTCATTTGATGGAAAACGATTAAACTGGTATAAGTTGCTGGACTGCGAACCGTTTTTCCGTTCGGTTTCAAAGACCGTAATGACCCCCAATTCCCTTGCCTTCAAAATCATTCGTTTAAAGGTAGACCTTGAAATGCCGTTATCATGGTAATGTTCATGAATCGACTTTAGGATCGTCCCGATTTTCGCATTGCATACCCCAGGGATTTTAGCTGCAAACCGTACCAGCCTTTTTAATCCAACCAATTCCCCTTTAGAAAAATCATGCTTGTGTTCCACTAACCACATCTCCATATGATGATTAAATTCCTTAAGGGAACTGAATTGTGAGAACTCCTTAAATCCTTCCGTATTGCCCGATTTGATACCCCCCATTTTATGACACCCTTCCATCGCTTTTCTGAAGCCCGCTTTATCACGGCACTTCTAAGATATAGGGTTTGGCGGAGTAAATCGAATTCCACTATTTCACTTTTTGCGGGCATTTTTAGAGCAAAACGTCAAAAAAAGGCTTCAAAAATGACATTTGAAGTCGATTTTTGCATTTTGGGCGATTTTTTAATTGATTTCACAGTGTCTGTTGGGGATTTTAGCTGTGGAGAGTTCCGGTACCTGTCACCGCCTGATAATTATCGAAGATTGATCGTTACTATCTTTTTTTATAGCAGAAAATCAGTTCATTATCGTACCTTTGTCATAGTGTTGCGTTCTAATTTAAATGCACATAAACAGCAAAGAATGACTTTTTTATAGGTAACTTTTGCATATGGATGTAGAATTCTAAATGCTTCGTGTAAATTAAGTTCTTTATTCAGGGGTCGTACATCCATTGGTTACGCACTAACTCAATAACAATTCTTGATTTGCATGAATATTTTTAGGTGGAGTTATTAGAAATTTAAATTTATATAAATATGGAACTTTTTGGTTTTTATATCGTACTAATGTTAGGCCATTTTTTAAAATGGCTATAAAGAAGGTTTTATTTTTACAAAGAA
Organism: Neobacillus drentensis; assembly: GCF_036962765.1. Classification (GTDB taxonomy): domain Bacteria; phylum Bacillota; class Bacilli; order Bacillales; family Cytobacillaceae; genus Neobacillus; species Neobacillus drentensis_C. The sequence goes on along the minus strand of NZ_JBALOS010000124.1, from coordinate 31,100 downwards.
AGAGGAGGAACGTATGGGGGTAAATTCTTTAGAAGTACGATCGTTAACGAAGCTAATAGGCAAGAAGAAGATAGTAGATGATGTTAGCTTCAGTATAAAAAAAGGGGAAATCTTTGGTCTTTTGGGTCCAAATGGAGCAGGTAAAACAACCATTATCCGTATGATTGTCAGCTTAATCAAACGGACAGATGGAGAGGTTCGTGTAAATGGCCATAACCTCGATGGACAATTTAAAAAGACAATGAGTGAAATTGGGGCGATTGTTGAAAATCCTGAATTTTACAAGTATATGAGTGGGTACAAGAACTTAAAGCATTATGCAAATATGGCCATTAAAGAAGTGTCAGATGAGCGAATTATGGAAGTTGCTAGGTTAGTAAAATTAGAAGATGCTATTAACCAAAAGGTTAAGACCTATTCTCTTGGAATGAGACAAAGGCTAGGAGTGGCCCAAGCGTTATTACATAACCCGTCACTGCTTATTCTCGATGAGCCTACAAATGGATTGGACCCTCAAGGAATTAGAGAATTTAGAGATTACTTACACACTCTTGCACACGAGGGAATTTCAGTTCTGGTATCCTCCCATCTTTTAGCTGAAATGCAACTGATGTGTGATCGTTTTGCCATTATTGAAAAGGGTAAACTAATACATATTTCTTCCATGAAAGAAACGATGGAAGAAGACGAAAAGACAGAAGTCATTTTTGAGGTAAGCAGCAGCAAAAAAGCAATAGATGTGCTGAAAGAAGAAGTAGCTGATACCGATATCAAGATTCTTGCAGATGACCAATTCTCAGTCCATGTAGAAAAAGCTACTATTAGTACCATTAATAAGCTGTTAATCTCAAAGGATATCGATGTCTATGGCATTAGTAGGGTAACCATTTCACTGGAAGACCGATTCTTAGAAATAACAAACAAAGAAGTTAGAGAGAATGGAGGTGTCATGCAATGATTGCCTTAATTCGTAATGAACTTATGAAATTGTTTCAAAAAAAATCGAGCTGGATTTATCCAATCATCCTAGTACTCGCAGTCATTGTGGGGGGAATTATCTACAATAAAGTATCAGGTGAACCCGATCCGAATTGGCAAGCGGGTATGAAGGCTGAGATTGCTGAGTTGCAGCAGAATGCAAAAACGGCACCAGATGAAGAAAAACAGTTTATTACTGATGAAATTGAACAAAAGCAGAAATATCTGGATGAAAACGTTAACCCAAATTCCGTCAGTAATTGGCATTTTATGAATAATGTTGTATTTGGCGTGACGACTTTGGTGACGTTGCTGGCGGTGATTGTATGCAGTGCCAGTGTATCCGCTGAATTTGCAGATGGAACGATTAAGCAGCTGTTAATCAGACCGCATCAGAGATGGGCCATCCTTATGTCCAAATATCTATCATTAATGATCTATTCGCTTATTCTTGTAGCAACACTTATTATTGCTGGATATCTTGTTGGTTTCATTTTATTTGGTAATGGCGACTTTACCGCGAAAATCTTTGAGATGGCGATAGACGGGCAGAAGGAGGCAGAAGTCGGTCCACAGTTCTTCCTTAAAATTGCCTACTACCTTCCAAGTTTGTTGGTTATAACGGCCATTGCCTTTATGCTCTCCACTTTATTTAAAAGTCAGGCATTGGCGGTGGGAATTGGAATCTTTGTTCTGTTTATCTCTTCCACCTTGGGCGGGTTAATTGTGCTGCTTGCAGAAAAATACGAATGGGCAAAATATTTAATTTTTCCGCATCTCGATTTAACCATTTATGCGTTGCAGGATAAGATTTTGGGAGACATTACCCTACCGATATCACTGGCAATCCTGGCTGTGTATTATGCCATTTTTATGATCCTGACTTTCGTGTTTTTCCAGAGGCGGGATATTAGTATATAAGAGATAAAAACGACTGTTGAAAAAATGGGATTAGAGGAATGGACCATGGGGACCGTTCTGGTGGCATTAACTTGCCTCTCATTAAAGACTATGGGAACTGTTCCCTTTGGGGTCCGTTCAGGAATACGGGAGAGGTCTGATTTAAGACATTGAAAGCATAAAAAGGACAAAAAGGCATCTGAATGGGACCATTCAGATGCCTTTTGTATACACTCTGAACCAGCTTGTTTTAACGGTTCTGTTTTCCTATTCTTGCTTATACAGGTTTATAGCAGTTGTCGACATTCTTTTCAGGCATTTGAAGGGATAAATTCAGTAATGGTGCGCAGAGAGGTCACTTTTAACCAAACGTTTGTGTAGTGTCGAAATGGCGGGAGGTTACTAGAATCGTGTAAGTTCAAGAGAAACCCATCTGATTTTGTTGAAGGTTAGGTTATATCCTGCGAAATTAATTAACTGTTCTCGACAATTTTCTTTCCTGCTTGGTGGGGAAGATTAGTAAAGGTCAGTACTTGCAGCTGTTTTAATCAGACGATTGATTAGTATATCATATACGGAATTTAGTCGAAAAGATGTCGTTTAGTGCAATTAGAGGTTGAAACGCTATAAATCGACTTACTTTATATCCATTTTTCAACAAATTATTAATGCTTATGGAAGGACTGACCCTTAATTATCAAGGGTTGAGGCACTTTCAATTAAACGATTGGTTAAAAGGGAAATCTGAGGAAAATGGGCGAGATTTGTCATCTAACCGATTGTAATGTGGACCATGGGGACGGTTCTGGTGGTACACATTCATCATAATAAGCTTTAAGATACTATGAAAAGAGAAAAGATTTCGTGAAAGGTAAATTTCCAAATTCCACATTTTCCATTTTGGATCAAGCAGGTCATATGCTTCAAATTGAAAAACGTGAACTAGTTCAAGAACTAATTAAAGATTGGTTAATTAGGACCCTCCAGTTCATGGACTAAGATAAATATCAGCTGACGGATTAGGTCTATTAACACAAGGAATAGGAGAATTTCTGGCAAAATATGATAATGGGGAGAGGAGGAGGAGATGTTGATTTTTTCTGTAATCGCATTTGCAACTTTGAGTATTTCCATTGTATCAACTTTTTTTGCTATCAAAGGCAGGCATCATCTTTACTGGATTGCCGCGATTGGAATATACATTTTCAGTGTAATTACTGGTTTTAGTATAGGTCAAATCACCGTTGGATTTACATTTGTGTTTTTAGCTTTGGCGATCGGAAATTCATTCAAATTAATAAAAAACAAATTCCATTTTTCAGCGTTTCTAGGAGTTGGATGTTTGGTTGGTTTTTTAATAGTTGTATTTGTAGACGATTATTGGATATTCCTTCCCTTACCGTTATTCAGCTAATGTGGGACCAGGAAGGTTGCGAGGAGAAGGTTGAAGCACTTCTCTTTTTTTATATTATCTAAAACTATACCACAGGATGTCATTGTTGGACCCACTGGTACCTTAACTGGTAATCAGGTTGTTTAATAAAATGTTGTTATGATATCTAACAAAGTTAATGTCGAAAAACATTTACTTGTTTAAACTTCGTATTATAAGAAACACAGTTTCTAATTTTAGCTTTAGTAGGGTTATGAAAATGGAGATTAAAATCGCAAAAGAGATGGATGTTCCTGTTGTTTACAAGCTTATGTTAGAGGCGTTTGAAGAATATCGGTCACTTGAAGTTCCTTCAAGTGCAATTAATGAATCGTTAGAAGCATTACAAATTGCAATTAAGAGTAATTCAGAGAAAGCTTTATTATGTTCGATAAATGGGAGACCACTCGTTCCTGCAGGTTTACCATGAAAGAGGATACTTTATATTTTTCGCGAGTATCTGTGACACCCGCAGCAAGGGGTAAAGGAATAGCAAAAGCTATGTTATCGTGGCTTGAAAAATATGCTTATGACAATTTTAAAGGGAAAATGGCATGCCGTGTTCGAGTGTCATTACCTAAAAATATTAGTTGGTACCAGTCCATGGGTTATTTTATTTCTAAAGAGGAAGTTGTAACGAATCCTAATGGCTTTTTAGTGAAAACTGTTGTAATGGAAAAAACTTTAGTTGCACCGAATATCTCAATGAATTAAATCGGCTTTGAACCTAAGCTACAGGATGCGTTTCTACAAAAATAGTGGAGAGGCTTTTTCATGTTCAACTTAACCAGTCGTTAGTGGAGCAAGGAAATTCCAATAGTTTTTGAATTATTATTAAAAGTAAATTTAAAGGACAGGTGCTCTACGTAAATATCTGACTACCAAAAATGGTAGAAAATGAAGTTTGCCTTTATTTAAAAAAGGGGTGCACATATAAGGAGATCTCCGAAAAATTATTAATAAAGTGTCCATATAGTAAACAAGCAAATAAAAAGTATTTAAAGATTCCAGCCTGCAAAAGATATTAAAGCTATTATCGAAGGAGCACCATGGGGGTAGACCCATGGCGCTCCTTTGCTTTAACCACTTAGCTATTAGAAATTATCCAAGCTGAATATCAATTCGCCGTTTATATATGTTTGTTCGACCTTGCTTCTTAGATCGAAGGGGTCACCACTCCAAAGGACGAAGTCAGCGTCTTTCCCCACTTCAATGGAACCCACCCTTTCTTCCACACCTAAATGTTTTGCAGCGTTTATCGTGATGGCCTTTAATGCTTGATCTTCACTCAGTCCATATTTAACGGCTAAGATGGCACTTGTTGTTAAATGTTCTATGCCTACCACAGGGTGATCTGTTGTTATAGAAAACGGTACACCGGCTTCAGCAAGGGCAGTTAGTGTTTGCCAGCCTTTGTCGGCAAGCTCAATTTTAGAACGAGTAGACATAGTAGGACCCACAGAAACCCTTACATCATGCTTCGCAATAAATGAAGCAATGAAGTGACCCTCCGTACAATGTTCAATCGTAAGGTCAATGCCAAATTCACGCTTTAGACGAAGGACGGTTACGATATCATCAGAACGATGTGCATGAACACGTAAAGGGATTTCTTTATTTAAGACTTTTGCGATGTTTTCTAAATCAAGTTTGCGTTCTATTCTGCCTTCTTTTCTTTTTTTTAGATAATTCTGTGCTTCGATCAATTTTTGACGAAGCAGTGAGGCGGTTCCCATTCGTGTAGTTGGAAGCTTCCCTTTTGTTCCATAAAAACGTTTAGGATTTTCCCCGGTGGCTGCTTTTAACCCAGAAGGGCTCCTTAACAGCATTTCATCCACAATATGTCCAGCTGTTTTTAAAACGACCATTTCTCCACCGATGACATTTGCGCTTCCTGGCATAATCTGAACCGTTGTAACACCTGCGCGGCGAGCATCTTCAAAGCCCTTATCACGTGGGTTAATGCCGTCTAACGCACGTGCCTCTGGAGTAGTCGGAGAACTTATTTCATTATAATCATGACCTTCTGCTCCTATTCCTTCTTCATGGATGCCAAGATGTGTATGTACGTCAATTAATCCAGGGGTTACCACTTTTCCTTGGGCATCAATAACAACAGCCCCTGCTGGTATCGGAAGGTTTTCTCCTATCTCCTTAAATTTACCTCCTTCAATAAGAATGGTTGTCTTATCTAAGCTATTCCCTTGTCCATCAAAGCCTTTTACATTTTTTAGAGCTAACATCTTCCTCATCCTCCTATTAAATTTTTTGCTGAAAAATGTTGCTATCTGGAAATTCTTTCATTATAATATCCTTAAATTCCTAATTCAGATAATAAAGTAAATTTTAAATAATGTAAATAGACAGTAAATTAATAAATTGCTACTTTTATGAGGAAGCTAATTGAAAAAACACGACTGAAATGAGGAAATACTTTGAGATACGAAATAGATGAACTGGATAGAGGGATATTAAAGTACATTTCGAAGGATGGAAGAATGTCCTTCACTGAGATTGCCTCTGGCCTAAATGTTACGGAAAAAACGGTTCGACTCCGTTATAAGAACCTTCTAGACAATGGAGTTATGGAGGTTGTTGGTGTCGTTAACCCGAGTGCGCTTGGGATCAAATCCGGTGCGATTATTCAATTAAAGGTAACTCCTCAATCTTTAAATAAGGCCATTGAAGCAATGAGGGAATTTCGCGAAATCCGTTATATTACGATGACTACAGGACCTTATTCATTACTCGTCCAAATAGCGGTACCTGGTCAGGATGATATTACAGCTGTTATTCATAAAATTAATGAAATACCTTACATTACTGAAATGAATACGATTATCCAACTGGATGTTTATAAAAACACCTACGACTACTTTTAAGGGAGTTTTTGAAATGATAGATATATTAAAAACGCTAACTAGCTTGTCAGGTCCTTGTGGGTATGAGCATTCGGTGTCTTATTTTTTAAAAGAGTATTTAGAAGATAAGGTGGATGAAGTAACCATTGACCCTATTGGCAATGTGATTGCCAAAAAAAGGGGGGATAAACCTGGTCCGACCGTTCTTTTAACTGCCCATATCGATGAAATCGGCTTTATTGTAAAAAAAATTGAAACGAATGGGTTGCTGCGGTTTGAAAAGCTTGGGGGTAACGATGATCGTATCCTGCTTGCACAGCCGGTAAGGGTAATGGGGACAGATGGTGAGGTTGCTGGTGTCATTGGAACGATATCCGCTCATTATGCAAAATTCGATGACTCCTCTAAGGTTAGGAAACATAGCCAGATGTACATCGATATCGGCGCCTTATCCAAAAGTGAAGTGCTGGAAATGGGCGTTGAAGTAGGGACGCCGGTCACATGGGGTACCGAGTTCCAACAGTTTGGTCCGCAATCGTCTCCAAAAATTAGAGCCAAATCGTTAGATGACCGTGCTGGCTGTGCCGTCTTGTTACAGACATTGAGGGAGCTTCAGGAGGAATCTTTTGCTGGGGAACTAATCTTCCTTTTTGCCGTACAGGAAGAGGTCGGCTTAAGAGGGGCGAAAACGGCGGCAGAACATTTGAAAGCCGATGCAGCCATCGCCGTTGATACGACAGCAGTAAGTGATACTTTGGAGGAAACAATGGATCAAAGCCTGGCCCTCGGCGCCGGAACAGGCATTAAGGTAATGGATTTCAGCTTAATTGTACAGAAGACGATGAAGGATCTGCTCATTAGGTTGGCAAAGGAAAACAAGATTCCCTACCAGCTTGAGGTCTTTCCGGGAATTGGGACTGATGGTGGGGCAGTAAATTATGCCAATAAGGGAATTCCAACAGGGGTTCTATCCATCCCTTCCCGCTATGCCCACTCACCGGTGGAAGTAGTCGATGTCGGGGATCTCGAGGCAACAAAAGATTTGGTGAAAGCCTTTATCTTAAACTTGCACGAGAATCAGACATTTCCATTTTAGTAGAATGATAGGGACATAAGCCTCCGATAACCAATAAATTCAAAATATTAAACATAAAAGGAGCTTTAATCATGAAAATTTTTATTTCAGCAGATATGGAAGGAATTTCAGGAGTCGCCACTAATCAACAACTTAAAACAAATTCAGAGTATCAGCGTTTCCGTAAGCTTATGACGGCCGATGTGAATGCGGCGATTGAAGGAGCATTTAACGGGGGAGCAACCGAAGTGGTAGTTGCTGATGGTCATGGCAACATGTCCAATATTTTAATAGAAGATTTAGACTCCCGTGCCCGCCTTGTTTCTGGAAACAACCGCGTAATGTGTCAGCTTGAAGGGCTGGACGATACATTTGATGGAATTATGTTTGTTGGGCACCATGGGCGTGAAGGCGGCTCTGATGTAACACTTATCAGCCACACACTTGCTGGCATTTGTGTCAATGAGATGAAAATCAATGGCAAAATTGTCGGTGAAACCGAAATGAATTCTCTTGTTGCCGGGGCATTTGGGGTACCAGCGTTATTTATCAGCGGTGATGATGCTTATGTAAAAGAAGTAAAAGAGACCCTTCCGGAAGTTGAAGGAGCGGTAGTAAAAAGAGCGGTTGACCGTTTTGCTGCTGAATTGATTCATCCTGAAGTGGCGCGTGCCGAAATTCGTGAGAAAGCAGAAGCCGCCGTCAAAAAGGCAAAATCCATAAAGCCAATTGCTTTCGAGGGCCCAATTACCTTTGATCTTCAATTTAAAGGACCTCAGCAGGCAAAAATGACAACAACTCTTCCGACTGTGGAACTAACTGGTCCGAAAAGCATCCGTTTTACATGTGATGATATGGTTACTGCCTATAAGCATATGTGGGGCTGCGTTATTATTGCTATGACTGCGACAAACGGAGTGTTAGGGTCTGTAAATGCATAAAGAGAATCTTTATAAATAGGAGGTGAAGGGCATGTACATTGTAAAAAGATTACTAATGATGCTGCTGACAATCTGGGTAATTGCCACGTTAACTTTCGTGATCATGAAATCTATTCCAGGTGATCCCTTTGCTTCAGATGCAAATGTATTGCCGAAGGAAGTCCTTGAGAATATCAGGGCTAAGTATAATTTGGACGAGCCTCTTCCAGTCCAATATGTATTGTATATGAAAAACCTAGCCACCCTTGATATGGGTCCTTCAATAAAGTCAGAAACAAGATCGGTGAACGACATTATTACTGACGGAATTCCTGTCTCTGCTCAATTAGGGGTTCAAGCACTTGTCATTGCTCTCTTTTTCGGACTGATATTAGGTATTATCGCCGCCCTTTATCATAATCGGGCGATTGACTTCACCGCAATGATGTTAGCCATCATCGGGATATCGGTACCTAACTTTATCCTCGCACCATTGTTGATAAAGTACTTTTCTGTTCAATGGCACATGCTTCCCGTTGCTTCATGGGGAACTTGGCAGCACACGATATTACCATCATTTGCACTTGCTGCAACACCTTTAGCTGTTATAGCCCGGTTCATGCGCTCAAGCATGATCGATGTGATGAATCAGAATTATATCAAAACAGCAGATGCCAAAGGTTTATCTACTTTTAAACTTGTAATACGCCACGGAATTAGAAATGCTATTTTACCAGTTATTACGTTTATCGGTCCGTTAGCTGTAACCTTAATCACAGGTACCTTCGTTATTGAAAAAATCTTCGCCATTCCTGGCTTGGGTAAGTATTTTGTTGATGGGATATTTAACCGTGACTATCCTGTCATCATGGGAACAACCATCTTTTTTAGTTCGATCCTTGTCACCATCCTTTTCTTGATCGACATATCGTACCGTTTAATTGATCCAAGAATTAAATTAACGAGTGGGGGGAACTGACCATGCAATCAAAAACCATCGATAACAACCGGTTTCGGCCGGTTTCTCCTGAAAAAAGAATGGTTGAAGTCGTACAGCGGCCTTCCCTTAGTATTTGGAAAGAAACCATTATTAACATTTTAAAAAATAAGCTGGCGGTTGTAGGATTTTCATTATTGTTACTCATTGTAGCCCTCGCGCTATTTGGGCCTTATACGGTTCCATTTAGCCCGACGGATCAAGACTTAATGAAGGGAAACCTGCAGCCGGATAGTAAACACTGGTTCGGAACTGATGATTTAGGCCGGGATATGTGGTCAAGAACATGGTATGGAGCACGTGTTTCCCTCACAATAGGAATTGTCGCAGCACTCATTGACCTTTTATTAGGGGTAACGATTGGCGGTATTTCTGGTTATATGGCAGGAAGAAGCAAACTAGGGGACAGAGTGGATAACATCATCATGAGATTGATGGAAATCCTTTATGGTATTCCTTATTTACTTGTTGTTATTTTATTAATGGTTGTGATGGAACCAGGAATGACCACGATTATTATTGCTTTAACGGTAACGGGATGGGTCGGAATGGCCCGGATCACCCGTGGACAAATTTTACAATTGAAATCACAGGATTATGTCCTGGCAGCTGAGAAATTGGGTACTTCTCATGCGAAAATTATCTTACGCCATTTGCTGCCGAATACGCTTGGAATTATTATCGTAAATTTAACGTTTACGATTCCTCAGGCGATTTTTGCGGAAAGCTTCCTAAGCTTTCTAGGTTTAGGGGTCCAAGCTCCGTTTGCGAGCTGGGGCACCATGGCCAATGATGCTTTAGGGGTTATCTTAAGCGGCCAATGGTGGCGCTTATTTTTCCCAGGATTTATGATTTCCCTCACGATGTTCGCATTCAATGCTTTTGGTGACGGATTACAAGATGCCTTAGACCCACGAAACCGCAACTAGGAGGTGTGACCATGGCTCATTTACTTGACGTGAAAAACTTAGAAGTTAACTTTAAAACCTACGGGGGAGAGGTTCAAGCAGTCCGCAATGTCTCCTTTCATGTGGATAAAGGAGAGATTGTCGCCATTGTCGGCGAAAGCGGCAGTGGAAAGAGTGTCACTGTCCAAACCATTATGGGTTTGATCCCAACCCCTCCAGGAAAAGTAAAAAACGGTGAAATCCTGTTTGAAAACCAAGACCTTCTTAAACTATCAAAACGGGATTTACAGAAAATAAAAGGTTCGAAGATTAGTATGGTCTTCCAAGATCCAATGACATCCTTAAATCCGACCATGAAAATTGGTAAGCAAATTGAGGAAGGGCTTATCTTCCATCAAAAACTTAGTAAGTCAGAAGCAAAAAAGCGGGCGATAGAAATGATTCGCCTGGTTGGAATTCCAAATCCTGAAGAACGGTACAGTCAGTATCCACACGAGTTTAGTGGCGGGATGAGACAAAGGGCCATGATTGCGATTGCACTTTCTTGTAATCCGGCGCTGCTGATCGCAGATGAGCCGACAACAGCACTTGATGTAACCATTCAAGCCCAGGTGCTTGATTTGATGAAAGACTTAAAAGAAAAAATGAATACTGCAATCATTTTAATTACCCATGATTTGGGGGTTGTAGCTGAAACTGCTGAACGAGTGATTGTCATGTATGCCGGCATGATGGTAGAAAGCGCAACTGTACAGGAGTTGTTTGAAAATCCGAAGCATCCATATACTTGGGGATTAATGGAGTCAATTCCGGATTTAGAGTCGGAACATAAATCCCGCTTGATTCCGATTGAGGGTTCACCGCCTGATTTATTTTCACCACCAAAGGGCTGCCCATTTGCGCCAAGATGTAAATATGCCATGGAGATTTGCTTAGAGGAAATGCCTCCTGCCTTCGAAGTAGGGAAAGGCCATTCTGCTAAATGCTGGTTAAATGATCCTCGTGCACCATTAGAGGAAATGGAAGTCGCAGCAGGGAGGGTTACAGAATGAGTGGAACGATTGTTCAAGTAGAAGGCATGAAAAAATACTTCAACATCAAAAGGGATCAAACGGTTAAATCCGTTGATGATATTTCCATCACCATCCGCAAAGGAGAAACCTTTGGACTAGTTGGGGAGAGCGGAAGCGGAAAGTCTACACTTGGTAAAACGATTGTCGGACTTCAAAAGCCATCTGCAGGTAAAATCCTCTACAATGGTGTGGATGTAGACACGCTTGGTCGAAAAGAAAAAGCAATCGTTAATCGTGAAATGCAAATTATTTTCCAGGATCCATATGCCTCTTTAAATCCAAGAATGCGAGTTGGTGACATTATCGCCGAAGGAATGGATGCTCATGGTTTGGCAAAGGGAAAAGAGAGACAAGAGCGGATCTTTGACCTTCTCAGCAGGGTAGGTCTGCGGCCTGAACAAGCCAAACGATATCCGCATGAATTTAGCGGCGGACAGCGTCAGCGTATTGGGATTGCCCGTGCCCTGGCCGTGAATCCAAAGTTTATCGTCGCCGATGAACCGATTTCGGCCTTGGATGTTTCCATCCAGGCCCAGGTCATCAACTTGATGGAGGATTTAAAAGTGCAGGAAGGGTTAACGTACTTATTTATTGCTCATGACCTCGGCATGGTTAAGCACATCAGCGACAGGATTGGGGTTATGTACCTTGGAAAAATGATGGAACTGGCCAATAGCCAAGATTTATTTGCTGAGCCGCTTCATCCTTATACACAGGCATTATTATCAGCCATACCAGTTGCGAATCCTAGCGCAGCAAAACGAGAGCGAATTGTCCTTCAGGGAGATCCGCCAAGCCCGGTCAATCCGCCAAGCGGTTGCCGGTTCCGTACAAGATGTCCACATGCTATGTCTATTTGCGCCGAATCTGTTCCAGTCTGGAAAGAAGTAAAAGCGAATCATTGGACAGCCTGTCATCTATATAACTAATAAAAATCAGGGGGAAATCAAATGAAAAAGTGGTTATGGTCACTTGCAGCAGTACTTATGCTAAGTTCCGTCCTAGCTGGCTGCAGCGGCGGGAACGATGAAAAAGCTTCAGGCACAAGTGCAAAAAATGTAAAACAGGAACTCACGTTAAACGCCATGAGTGAGCCACCGGCAATCGACCCGGCAATGGCAACCGATACAACTTCAGGCTGGGTATTGGATCATATTTTTGAAGGATTATTTACAAAGGATAAAGAAGGAAAGCCAGTACCTGGTGTTGCAAAAGAAACAAAGGCTTCTGAAGATGGAAAAACGTATACATTCACACTTCGTGATGATGCAAAATGGTCTGATGGAACACCTGTAACCGCACAGGACTTTGAATACGCTTGGAAGCGTGTATTGAATCCTGAAACAGGAAGCCAATTCGCCTTTTATCTGTACTATATTAAGGGTGCAGAAGAATACAACAAAGGAAAAGGTCCTGTTGAAAATGTTGGTGTAACAGCAAAAGATGATAAGACGCTTGTAGTAGAATTAAATGCACCGCTTGGCTACTTCAACGAATTATTAACCATGTGGACCTTCTACCCAGTTAAGAAAGAGCTTGTAGAAGGAAACAAAAATTGGGCAGCAGAAGCAACAGGATATATCAGTAATGGTCCATTCAAAATGACAGAATGGAAGCATGATAGCCAAGTAGTGGTGGAAAAGAATGAAAACTACTGGAACAATAAAGAAGTTAACTTAACAAAAGTGACTTGGAAGATGGTTACTGACGCAACAACGTATTATCAAATGTATAAATCAGGTGAACTTGATTTAATTCAAACATTACCAACAGACGTAGTAGCACAAGAACAAAGCAACAAAGAATTTAAAAATGTTCCATACTTTGGAACTTATATGTACATGTTTAACGTAGAGAAAGCTCCATTTACAAATGCGAAAGTTCGTCGTGCATTTGCCATGGCTCTTGATCGTGAGGCGTTAACGAAAAACATCACGAAAGCTGGCGAGACTCCTGCCTATGCATTTGTTCCGCCTGGAGTGGAAACATCTAAAGGCGATTTCCGTAAGGCTGGGGGAGAATATTTCAAAGAAAATGCTGAAGAAGCTAAGAAATTACTAAAAGAAGGTATGGCTGAAGAGGGTTGGTCAACATTACCTGAAGTAACATTATTGTATAATACAGCAGAAAACCACAAGAAAATTGCTGAAGCGGTTCAAGAAATGTATAAGAAGAATCTTGGTGTAAATATTAAATTAGCGAACCAAGAATGGAAAACATATCTAGATACCACTGCTCAAAAGAACTACCAAATGGCTCGTATGGGATGGATTGGGGTACTGCTTGATCCAGCCGTTATTCTTGACTATTACCTAGGAGAAAGTCCAAATAACCGTACTGGTTGGAAGAGCGAAAAGTATGATAGCTTAATCGCTCAAGCAAAGGTAGAGCAAGATCCAGACAAGCACTTCCAGTTGATGCATGATGCAGAAAAAGTATTAATGGAAGAACTGCCTTTTGTACCAGTCTACCATTATACAAATACGTACCTAACATCACCTAAATTTGAAGATGTCGTTTATCCATTTAACCGCTATCCAAATGTGAAATGGGCAAAAAAAGTTTCTGAATAATAAGCAGTTTGATTGGAGTGCAGGCAGGATTTAGTTTTATCCTGTCTGCTTACCCTTTTAAAAGACACATTCATACATATTTTTTCCAACAGGGAGGAAGAGAAAGCATGAAAAAACTTATTCCATTTCTATTAACTACTTTGGTATGGATCGTTATAAAAAAGGCAGCGGACCTTTCTCTGGTTGATTTGATTAACCATTCTTTCCTGGCTGGAATCATCAGCCTCTTGGCAGGAGCATGCTTTGTTATCTTTCAATCCGGGTTCCTATCATTATTTTTCCATGGATTCCGGACGCTTGGTTCGTTTGCAACGCCAAGGTCAAGGGCAATGGAACGCGTCGACCAACTAGTTTCCGAGGATGAAGGATGGCAGCATTTTAAGAATAAGCTAGCTGGACAAATGGCTCTTTCCTCCTTTTTGATTGGCTTTAGCTCGATTGCGGTTTCTTTGGTCGGACTTGTTTTATACTAGAATGCTGAATTCCTTTTTTAAAAGGGGATAATCAATCAAACTAGATAAGGTCCGGTTTCACCATTGATGAAGATGCACTAGAAATCGGTGTAAAAATGTTTTTACATGCAACGTTAAAATTTTTGATTTTATGAAAAGTAAGTTCATAGAATGGGAGGAAGAATGGTGGCAATAAAAAGAGGGGTAGAAGCAGAAGATTTATATCAATTGAAGTCAGTAGTAAACCCGCAGTTTTCTCCTGATGGCCAGTCGTTTGTGTATGTTCAAACCACGATTGATCAAGAGACCGATGAGTATCAAGCTCATTTATTTTATCAGACATTAGAAAGTAGTTGCAAGCCTGACCAATGGACGTTTGGAAAAGGGAGAAATTATACACCCAGATGGTCCCCTGAGGGTACGCAGGTAGGCTTTGTTTCCAATCGAAGCGGAAAAAACCAACTCTATGTGTTAAGTGTGAAGGGCGGGGAAGCAAGACAGATAACGTTTTTGCCTAGTGGGGCAAGCAACCCTGTGTGGTCCCCGGATGGAACAAAATTGGCATTTACGACATCTTTAACTCCTGATCAAACTTTTTTTGACAAGGAAGAAGAGAAGAAGCAGGAAAAGCTCGTACCGCTTGAAGTAACGAAAATGAAATATAAATCCGATGCGGAAGGTTTTTGGCAAGGTCATTACAAACAAATCGCTATGGTTGATGTAAAAACAGGAGAATTGACTCAACTTACTACCGGTAATTATGATGTGAGCCTTTATGGCTGGTCGCCTGATGGGAAGATTCTAGCCGTTGGTGCAGACGCAACTGATGAGGACGATTTGTCGTTTAACCAGGATGTTTATTTGCTAGATATTGATCGTAAAGAATTAACTCCTGTGACCGATGGAACGGGCTATTTTGGAAACGCATCTTGGTCACAGGACGGGAAGTATCTGGCGATGTTTGGCCATCAGCGGGAATTCGAAAATGCTACCCATCCAAAGATTTGGCTTTATGAAGCAGCCACGAAGACGCTCTCATGCCTTACACCAGAGTGGGAAGGTCTCGCCGGTGATTATATGGTGGGAGACTTCCATCAAGGTGCGGCTTCTCCTGGTTTATTATGGACAAGTGATAGCAAGGGCTTTTATTTTATTGGGACGGACCATGGCAGTACAAATATTTATTTTGGGGATATCAGCGGCGAAATTCATCCGGTTTATGTGGGAGAGCAGCATGTTTATGGGCTATCAGTCCATTCGGATTCGCAAAAGGCACTAGCCACCCTTAGTAAACCTGATCAAATCGGTGATATTTACTTGTTGTCGCTCGCTGATAATAGAACGATTGAAAAATTGACCAATGTAAATGAGCTGGCCTTAAACGAGTTAATTCTATCTAAACCTGAAACGTTTGAATTTAAAGGTGCAAATGGCTGGGATGTTCAGGGATGGCTGATGAAGCCGGCCCACTTTGAAGAGGGGGAAAAATACCCTTTAATCCTTGAAATCCATGGTGGTCCGCATGCGATGTACGGAAATACGTATATGAATGAGTTTCAAATATTGGCTGGTAAAGGGTATGCAGTATTGTGCGTGAATCCAAGGGGCAGTCACGGATATGGCCAGGAATTCGTCAATGCTGTTCGAGGCGATTACGGCAACGGTGACTATCAAGATATCATGCTGGCTGTTGATTATGTTTTAGACCAGTATGATTTCATTGATGAAACTCGTCTAGGTGTAACGGGCGGCAGCTATGGCGGCTTTATGACGAACTGGATTGTCGGCCATACGAATCGATTTAAAGCGGCTGTCACCCAGCGTTCTATTTCGAACTGGATTAGTTTTTATGGGGTTAGTGATATTGGCTATTATTTTTCGGAGTGGCAAATTGGCGCCGATTTAAGTGACATGGAAACGCTATGGAGGCATTCACCACTTGCCTATATTAAAAATGTAGAAACACCATTATTGATTCTTCATAGTGAAAAAGATTACCGGTGTCCAATAGAGCAGGCAGAGCAATTATTCATTGCCCTGAAACGACTAGGCAAAGAAACCAAATTCGTGCGATTCCCAGAAGAAAATCATGAACTATCCAGAAGTGGAAAACCAAGCCTTCGTAAAGATCGGCTAAACTACATTGTGGATTGGTTTGAAGCACACATCTAGTGATGTTAAAGGCTATTTAACTTGAAACCACCCTGTTTGGATGCAAAGGGTGGTTTTATTGATTTGGGGTCAGGCCAATTTGGAATCCCCTTCTTTCAAATAGGAAAGAAATGATGTCAGGGTAGAGTCTCTTTCTGATACAAAATTAGAGATCAATTATGCTGCAGAAACTAGTAAAAAAACATACAAGTAATTGCTCATAGAGGTGATTCTGGAAATGCACCAAAGCATACCATGGAGACCTATGAATTAGCTAGAAAGAGAACCTTCGACATTCATTTCGGGCATCTGCAAAAGGAAAGTCAGGTATATAGAGAGCTGAGACTAATTTTAAACGTTTGGGTAGTTTCGAAAAGGCAGAGTTTTAATAGAAAAAAATGGAATATTGAGAGAAATCCATTTGGAGAAGTTGGAGGACCTGTTTGCATTTGCAGGTCCTCCTTTCTTTTTTATACGTATCTGCAATGAGGAATACCCTATAAATGACGGATTTTGGGGGGCGGGCCTTAGCGTCGCGGCATCCAGCTTTCAACAATTGAATTCGTATGTGATTGTGGGATTGTATTATTTTGTTCTTGTGTTAATCTTCTCCTTCCTCTCCGGCAAACTAGAATAAAGAATGAATGTAACAGAGCAAGGAAGGAAGCAAAAGTCAAATTCAATATTTAATACTTTTAAAAAGCCGGCAGAAGAGATAAACAGAGTGTATTCGACTTTCATGAAGACATAAAATCGAGCTTATGGTTGTAAAATAACTAAAAACAATGCCTTTTCATGTATTGATGACAATGGAAGGGCTTTTGTTTCAGACCATGTATATGGAAATAATAAATGAAATTTTGCAGGAAATGGGACATGTTTCTAGAAACTTATCATAACTTGATGTAAACAGAAACTTAAGGGTGCTAGGGTATCACGGAATCATTCATTTCCTAAAGATGAATCATGACTGTTCTAAAAAATCTATATGTTGAGGTAATCTTATGGGTGAGGAAGATGTAAAGTTTCAAACACTCCATGATCATTATAAAGATACTTTTGCTTTACAGAGGGAATACTTGAAGTTAAGAGACCGATTATTCGTTTATACTTTGCTAGTTTTCGCAGTAATGTTTATTCTGACGATCATACCTGTTGATCCGTCAAAAGCTGTTTCCGACATTGTTAAGGAACAACTCAAAGTCGCATTGAGCATAAATCGAGATGCAATTCACACGATGTTATGGTTTGTTTTATTGTGTTTGGTGGTCAGGTATTTTCAAATCAACATAGTTGTTGAACGACAATACCATTATATCCATAAGGTCGAGGGCGAGTTAAATTCATGTTACGATCCTCAAGGGGAAATGTTCACTAGAGAAGGAAAGTCATACCTAAACAATTTTAAACTGTTTAGTTCTTTATCTGGTTATTTGTATATATTGGTTTTTCCGTTATTGCTGGTTATCTTAACAAGTTACAAAATATTTTCGGAATTAATGACGAAAACATTCTTTGATTTAACCTTAGTGTTGGATATTGTTTTTTGTGTATTGATTTTTGTTTATACCGCAGTTTATTCTTTTTCGTTGCATTTCAAAAAAATAAAGAAATTATGGTTAAAAGTTAAAAGTATTTTGAGAATTTAAAGCTGTGCACTACTTAACAAAAATTTTCATTTTTCCGAATTTATTTTATTGAAAATTTTTAAATAATCTAAAATATGGAAAAAATGATATAATATTTGTATAAATATATTGTTCATTACATTTGTTGGAGGAGTTATGACTCAAATCAAACCAAAAGTATTTATAGGATCTGCAAAAGAATCCATTGAATATGTTAATGCGATTCATAATTCACTCGCCCATGTTGCTGAAGTAACTCCTTGGTCAGCGGGTGCATTTCGCCCACTCGAATACAATATGGAAAATCTTGAACGACAATTAGATGAAAATGATTTTGCAGTATTTGTATTTTCACCCGATGACATTATAAATATTCGAGGCACCTTAACATTTACTACAAGGGACAATACTTTGTTTGAAATGGGGTTATTCTGGGGAAGGTTAAGAAGAGGACGAGTTTTTTACATGATTCCCAGAAATACACCTGAAAGTGAGGGTGCTAAAGGGTTTCGTCTACCCTCAGATTTGGAGGGTCTTGCTGTATTAAGGTACGAAATTCGAAGGGATAATAACCACGATGCCGCAGTAAATATTCCTTGCAGTTTTATTAAAAGAAAAATCGCAGAATTGGGCATCTTTCAGGACCCAGCAAGGCTATTAGCGGAAGCCCAAACAAACATGGATAAAGACTATGCCTTGATTCGTATACTAAGAACGCTATCTAAAAGGCTCTTAGTGGATCCAGCAAAAAAGTTTGAACATCTACAAGAAGCTGTCAGGAACGCTTATCAAGCCCCAGATTCCTATTATGTTGAAGGAATCGGAGTTTGGCAAGCGAAGGGCAACGATGGCTTGAGACAGATTGCTGGCAATGATGGAAAAGGAAAATTTTACGCATTTAATGTTAATGAAAATAGAGGATATACTGATAGAATTATTGTCATTGATTGTTTTTTACAAAGTACGGAGCTGGTTTTACAAAAAAATAGTACTGCCTTTGATAATACTTATGTATTATGCTATCCTATAGGGAATCAGTTCGTTCTGACGGTTGCAATATCCGGAAGAAGGACATTAAGTCAAGAACAGATCGATGATATATTTCTTAATAATTATAATCTTTTGAGTATTATAAATAATATTTTTGGAGGTGCTTCTTCATGAAAAGAGCAGTGATATCGAAAGAAGAAAAAAATTCGTATAAGCTTGGAGAAACTGTTACAGGTGTAAGAGCAATTATTACCTCCAAATATGGAAAAGAAGAATCAGGAAAAGTTGTTTATAAACGAAAAGCAGATTATAGGGAAGACCCGTTTAAGAAACGGGCTTAAATAACAAAGATTATCATTTTAAAGAGAGAGTAACTCTCTTTTTTTTGTTTGTTAAAATATTTGGGTCATCCAATTTTCCTTCTTTCATCACAGCCTGTAAGTTTTTCATTACATAAATAGAGGGATTACTTTAATATTGATATATTTACTTGTAGGAAGAGAAAGATTGTCTTTGATCAATCATATCTCTTCTTTTTTTCTAGATTTTATCCTTACAATAAATATGCATTCCCGGACACACACAATATCTAGCCTTTCAGCAATCATTTCCTAAATGGATGACGTTTCCATTGAACTTAAGTATAATCTTATAAAAGGCTAATAGGACGTGAGTTTAGGTTGAAAAAATTAACAGTAGAAAGCTTGGTTCAAAAGTATTCATTGAAAGTACTGGCTGGAGAAAACCACTTGCAGAAGGTCATTACACAATCACGGGTGCATCGCCCGGGGCTGGAGTTTGTGGGCCATTTTGACTTTTTTCCAACAGAACAGGTTCAAATTTTAGGAAAAAAGGAAATTACCTACTTACATAAGTTAAGTAGAGAGGAACGGAAAATTCGAATCGGAAATATTGTTCACTATCATCCGCCATGTTTTATCGTAACCGCTGGTGAAGAAGGGCTTACCTATTTAATTCACCATTGTACAAAGCAAGGTATTCCCTTGTTAGTAACAAACCAGCCTGAGACAACTTCAGAGTTTATCACTAGATTGGATGCGTTTTTGGTAAAGGAACTAGCACCTGAAATTACTATTCATGGAGTTTGTATGAATGTGTCTGGCATTGGAATCTTACTTCGTGGAAGTTCGGGGGTAGGCAAAAGTGAGACGGCCCACACATTAATTCGCCGCGGACACCGGCTGGTATCGGATGATAACATTGTCCTAAAGAAGCTGAGCACGCAAACCATTCTGGGTACTCATGATGGGAAAACGAAGGAATTTTTGGCTCTCCGTAGTATTGGATTGTTAAATGTGGTCCGCTTATACGGTCGTAAGGCTTTTCAGGATGAAACACGAATTTCCCTTGATATTAATTTAACGAAGTGGGAAAAGGACGCCTTATACAATGATTTAGAACAGGAATATCATCATACTGACTATATGGGTGTTAAAATTCCTTCCATTGAAATCCAACTTCAGCCTGGACGTGATGTGGCTGGATTAATAGAGGCAGCAGCCAATAACTGGTATTTAAAGCAGCAAGGATACAGCGCAGTAGAAGAGTTCATGTCCAGAGTTGAGGCTGATATAATCAAATCTGGTATGGATTAACTTTATTTTTGAAGAAGAGAAATCGTCTAATGATGGTTTCTCTTCTTCTTTTTAGGTGTCGATATTGAAGGTCAAGGGGACGGTTCTGCCGTCATTTTTTTGACATAGATCTGATCAGAAACCATGAAAACCGTCCCTGTGACCTCCCGTACTTAAATCAAGCATAGCATTTCAATAAAGGATTAATATAAAAGACTTTATACAAAACTTAAATATAAAGCCATTTTTTTTTAGACGTTAAGAAAATCTTAAGATTTACATCATGTGTTTGTTAAGATTTGCTTGATATGATTCTTTTTGTAGTCATACTAAAGGATGATAGAAATGGTAACCGCCATAATTGGGAGTGAATTTCCATGCACGTATTGGTTTGTGATGATGATAAGGAGATCGTCGATGCGATCGGAATTTATTTAGAAAATGAAGGCTATCAAATATTTAAAGCGTTTAATGGTTTGGAAGCCATAGAGATCATCAAAGATCATGAGATTCATCTTATTATCATGGATATTATGATGCCTATGATGGATGGGTTAAGGGCTACGATGAAGATTAGAGAAGAAAATAATATACCATTGATTATGCTTTCTGCTAAATCGGAGGATTCGGACAAAATTATCGGATTGAATTTAGGGGCAGATGACTATCTAACAAAGCCGTTTAATCCCCTGGAGCTGATTGCAAGGGTAAAGTCCCAATTGAGGAGATATACCACATTGGGAAGTCTTGAAACCAAAAGGAATGTCTTTCGGACGGGGGGGCTGGTCATAGATGATGAAAGTAAAATCATCTCAGTCGATGGGGAAGAGGTCCATCTTACCCCGGTGCAATATAAGATTTTGAAATTGCTAACGGCAAACGCCGGAAGAGTCTTTTCGATTGAGGATATCTATGAAAGGGTATGGAATGAAACGGCGTTTAGTCCGGAAAATACCGTATCCGTACATATTAGAAAAATAAGAGAGAAAATCGAAATCAATCCGAAGGAACCAAAATATTTAAAGGTGGTGTGGGGAGTTGGTTATAAAGTTGAAAAAATATAGCCACTTATTAACAACGAAAATCATTGTTCTTATGATCGCGGTCGTTTGTTTTACAGGGATCATCAAAGCGATGATCAATGTTGAAGTTGTCAATGATGGTTATTTTAGCATGGTTATGGAAGAGGACTACTTTCTCAGTAAGGCATATGTTAGAGAAAATGAAAAGATCGTGAGCAATCTCTCTACCCTTCTTAGGGAATATAAGAGTGAGGAAAATATTTTAAAGGGCGGGTCGATTGGTGAAGAAAGGTTGAGGGTTGAAGAGATGGAGTTATATTCAGATTTTGAGCTCTATCCTAAGAACTATCGGCCGGAATTAAGTGAAGCGGAGAACTATTCCACATTTAAAAAAGAGTATGCTAACAAGATTGCTCAGGTTAAGGAAAAGTTGATAAAGGAGGATTTAAGAAATTATCATGCCTTATTGCAAGAGCTTTCAGAGCAGAAAAATCCGTTGTATTATGCCAGTGATGGTGTAAATGTCTATACGAACACGACAAAGAAAGAAAAAGGGCAGTTTAAAGAGTATCCTACTTATTTGATGTTTGAGGATTATAAGCGAGAGATTTATCCTAAAGTAATCAATGAGAATGAGCAATTACATTTCATTACAGAACCAATTGAGGAATTGAATCAGGAAAAGTTGGTGGTTTATGTTGCATTTACAGACGACTTTTTAAACCAAAAAATAAACGAATGGAATGAAGAAAAAGCAGTTGTCACAAAGAACCTTTCTATTTTAGCCGCATTTTTGCTAGGTTTCATCCTTTCATTTGGCTATCTCATCCTCGTTACAGGAAGAAGGTCATTTAAAGATGATCATGTACACCTTCATCTAGTGAATAAACTATACAATGATATTAATATCGTGCTGTGTATTAGCCTAATTGCTGTTTGGGTTACATCGATGGATAATGTGGCACACCAAAGTATAGATAAAATAGCCATTCCCATCACCATCCCGATTTCAGCAGCGGTGTTTATTCTGATTCTCTCACTGGTTAAACATATTAAACATAAAACGTTCTTTAAGCATACCCTGATTTTTGCTATCATCCATAAGCTCATTACCATCGTAAGGAATGTCTATGAGACAGGAAATGTCGCGGTCAAGACGGTATTAATCGTGATTGGTTACCCAGTATTGATTGCGTTAACGTTTTTTATGTTCCCGGTTACCATTGGCCTGGCATCCTGGCTTGCTTATAAAAAGGTGAAGAGTTTTCAAGCTATCCAGGATGGAGTGGAAAAAATTAAGGCTGGAAATCTTCATCATCGAATCGATGTGGCTAACCGTGGAGAGTTTAAGGCACTTGCGAGCAATATCAACAGCATCACGGATGGATTGAAAAAGGCTGTTGATCGTGAGCTCAAGAGTGAGCGGTTAAAAACGGAGTTAATCACCAATGTTTCTCATGATATTAGAACACCGTTAACATCGATCATCACCTATGTGGATTTACTAAAAGGCGAAGAGGTTACGCCAAGGGCTGCCGAATATATCGAGATCTTAGATCAAAAATCGAAAAGGCTAAAACTATTAACCGATGATTTATTTGATGCGGCCAAGGCGACGAGTGGAAATATTTCAGTTGCTTTTGAGAAAATTGATATTGCCTCTTTAATCACCCAGGGGCTGGGAGAAGTGAATGATAGGATTGAAGCCTCCCATTTGCAATTCAAGCTGAATCATCCCAAAGAAAAGGTTTATATTGAAGCGGATGGAAAATTACTATGGAGATCCATTGAAAACTTATTATCGAATATCTTTAAATATGCGCTCAATGGTTCCAGAGTATATATCGATATCGAGGATGCAGGTAGTGAAATTCAGCTTACCTTTAAGAATATTTCCGCCTATGAGTTAAATATTTCAGCAGACGAATTAATGGAACGTTTTAAGCGAGGCGATGAATCCAGATCCAGCCAAGGCAGCGGGCTTGGGTTATCGATTGCGAAAAGCCTCATCGAAGTTCAAAAGGGGAAATTTAACATCCACGTTGACGGAGATTTATTTAAGGCTGTTATTTCTTTCCCTAAGATGTCTGATACGCAATCGAAAGATGTGGAAGAAAGATAAAAAGTGGTATAGAAATGCACCAATCATTAATAAATGGTGCATCATCGGTCTGAAAGTTACCTATCATAAGTAAATGAGGTTTCTACTAAATAAAGATATTCTAAACAGATGCTTTCCTCTAATGGATAGCACCTGTTTTTCTTAGGATGGACTTTTAACGGCTAATATTTGATTAGACAATCTTTTATCAATGAGTCCAACAAGCAGTATAAGAAATAAGGCTAAACCAACATAAAACATCTTGTCCCACCATACGAGACTGTGAAGGATTCCAATCTTTATTAGAACTTGATTCACTGTATAAATAAATAATCCCGTCAAAATGTATTTTATCCACTTAGGTTTCCAGTTGATTTTTACCATTAGACAATAAAAAAGGCTTGCGCATAAATACCAAATTGCTGATAAGGCAATGGAATCGCGGCCAAGATTTTCAAACCATCCAGGGCGATAATACCGATTGGAGAAAAAGAGCATCGGAAGAATATGGGCACTTGCACAAATAGCGCCTGTAATTAAATAGAGAATCAAATTGTGTCTGAATCCTTTTGAAGGTTGTAAAATCCATTTATAAAAAAGCTTGGCCAAAGCAAAATATAATGGAAGACCCAATCCGGTATATTCTAACCTCCACCAGTGATGTGTATAGATATCAAGCTTTAAAAATAACCATTCAACCCCTACAAAGTATCCTGAAAAAAAGACGATCCAAATCCAATTTAACTGGAAAGTTGCTATCAAGGTTGCTGTGACCGGTAAAGATAATGCGTTTGAGAAAAACGCTCCCAATTCACTGTCATAAAAAGAATTATGTTTGATAATATTTGGGTTATAATCATAGGATCCTAAGAAATTAAATATGGTGGTCTCGATAATATAACCATATCCAACCATTGTTAAGTAAAGAAACAGGGTTTGCGTGTTTCTTTTTTTAAATAGTATAAAACAAAACAATATTGTGCTTGAAATAAGTAGAGCAAAAAACCAATAAGAATTATGCACACCGTTCACTCCGTTAATAGCCGAATACATAAAGTTTGTTTTAATAAATATTTTTTTATTATTAGAGATTCTCCAATTTTTATACCTCATTTTGATTCGTCTCGGTGCACCGTACCCAAAATAAGGAAAAAGCCTCCTGGAGGGGAGGCTTTTATTGTACTGTTGCCATAGGTAGATCAAAATTACTATCCTTTAACCACTAGCAACGGGTAAACTTTTGAACCGTCATACTTGGTAAATTCTTTTTATGTCCAATGGGAACGTACAGAATATTCTAATTTGTTCACGCCAGTTTCTGACACAGCCTGATTTTATCTTACCTCATTTATTCAAAATCCGTATAACGGATGATCTCTGAAAGGATTTTACACCCATCTGCCTTATCATACTCCTCCCTTGCCTCATCCTTATTGTGATACTCGAACATTTTGATGCTGTCTTGTAAATATAGTGTTAAAATCCACACATTATTTCCCTCCATGTGTAGTAAGATTAACTGACTAATCTCTCTACAAGTATTCAAGAAACACAACAAAATACAAAATACTCAAAATATTTATCTTTCATTAAGGATGTTGAAAGGATTACGATCGAAGCTAAAGGATATCTTAAGCAACAGCAGAAATATGTGCTTGATACCTTTAATTGAACTGGATCTAATACGATTTTCCAATCATTCAAAAAATAGGAATCTGTGACGGGAAAAGATGCAGCAGGAAATGTAAGTAAGACAACAAAAGTCAGAGTGAAATAAACTATAAAGAAATTCCCTTCACATAATGTTGAGAGAATTTCTTTTGCTCTCGGCATCTCGGAATTCGTCGAATTTTTTAAAAAATGGTGAGTTTCCAACTGGTTAATAATGGTGGAATGATAGGGTCGTTATTAGTGTATTAGCTAAATATTGGGGGAATTTAGTGTGAGTAAAAAGAGAACCAAAAAAAAAAACAGAGACAATTAGAAGATAGTATAAAGTTGATACTTTTATTGGTGGCAGGAGTTTCCTATTATTTTACCCAAAAACTTTATGTAACATTGTTTATTGTAGCGGTGGTCATGATATTGATCATTGTTCTAGCAGTATTACAAAATAAAAGGCGAAAAGAGCGGTTAAGAAAATCTGGAATCAATGATATTGATTCTATGGATGGTATTCAGTTTGAGTATTATTTGAAAGAACTTTATCTATCAAGAGGGTATGAGGTAAAAGTAACGAATGCCAGCGGCGACTATGGTGCAGACCTCTTGCTTAATAAGGATGGAAAAAAGATTGTTGTTCAAGCAAAACGCTATTCGAAGGATGTAGGCATAAAAGCAGTTCAAGAAGTTATGGGGGCAAAATCTTATTACAAGGCAGATGAGGCTTGGGTAGTTTCTAATAGCTATTTTACCAAAGCGGCTAAAGAATTGGCCCAAAAAGGCAATGTTATGCTGGTGGACCGAGAAACGTTAATAGATTTTATTCTTGTTTTAAACCCTGCTAGTGAAAAGCCGGAATCAGCGACGCTAACTACATCTGTCTCTAGTAGTACTAATGGGACATGTAGTAAATGTGGCAGCCCAATGGTCTTGAGGACAGGAAAAAGAGGAGAATTCTTAGGGTGCAGCGGTTTTCCTAAGTGCCGAATTACGAAGGATTTATAGATTTGAAAATTTCTTAAATCCCGTGCTTGTCACGCCCCGGATTTTGTCGAAGATTGATAGGCTTCTAGATAGAAATAAAATGATAGAATTAAGTTGCAACTGAATATTGTTGGGGTGGTGGATTGTTACGCTTCTTTCCGTTTCGGGAAGGAGGTGATGATCATGGAAACATTTCTTGAAATTCTACGAGAAGTTCTGAAGGGAGTTGTGCGTGAATTGAGCGCCTATTTCTTTCAGAAAAAAGTTCTAGAAAACAAGAAAACCGCCCTACGCCGTCGCAAGCAAAAGGGTGGTTCTCATAAAAATAACACATAGACAACCACCACCCTGACGGTAGAAGTTGCAAGGAGAAGTGTTGACGCACTTCTCTTTTTTATTATATATCCATTATATATAAAAATATTCCTGCTGAGAAGGGAAAAAATTCATGTCCCATGTTGAGAATCACCCCTGAGGATAACGAGAAGTTCTGAAGTGGCGCTTATTTCTTTCGGAAAGACTTTCTAGAAAACAAGAAGACCCCACTATGCAGTCGTAAGTAAAAAATGAGTTCCCCTTCACATATCATGTGGAGGGGATTCATTTTATATATTCCTCCTCGGCCCCCGCGCCTGTAAGGACTGTTTTTCACCTTGTTGAAGACAACTCTCAACATTATTTTTCTACAAATATTGGGGGGATCTAGGAATGGTAAGGGTTGTGTCCACTTTCAATTAAACGTTTGGTTAGTGTGGAAAAGTGGCGGTATTTATAGAATGTTGTAGATTCAAGAGAAATCCATCTGATTTTGGGGAAAGATGGAATATTTCCTGCGGAATTATTGTTCGAAACTCGACAGATTTCTTCCTTGGTTGGTTTCGGGGAATGGATTTATCAGTACCTGAGGCGGGATTAATCAAACGTTTGATTAGTATAGCCTATTTGGAATTTAGTCAAAAGAGCGTCGTTTCGTGACGGTTGACCATGGGGCAGGTTTTTATGGATGAACCTCATTAATAACCATAACGACGTTAAACCATATAGGGAAAATAAAAGTTTGAATTCTCATAAACCTTTTACCTGTCGAGCTTCTGATTTTGTCTAAGATGAAAGGTTTTATAGTGGGGAAGTGCTTCTTTCCTCGTAATCTACTTTAATTTAATTCTTCCATTTTTAATATAACATTCATGGTGATTCTTGTCGTACCGTTCCGTCTATGTATCGTCCATCTCTGCTTTAGCATAATCCACTTACTTTATTAATATCATTTAAAAGTTGAAAGGAATCCCATGTATTTCTTCATAGATTGGTAATTTGTAAAGGGGGTTAGTTCCATTTTCTGGTGAAATCAGGAAAAGCTCCCGCATGAGAAAATAAAAAAAACACTAAAAAAGAAGATGACGCAAAAAAAAGAAAAGCAAAAGGTTCTTACTACCAAGGAATCCTCTTTACTGGAACAAATAAAGCTTCAAACCAAGAAAAAAACCTGAACAATGTCACGTTTAAATTAAACAGCGCATGTTCATTGGAGATTTGATTACCCAGAGAGGAATGGAGTTGATCATGATGATTAATACAAGAAAAGGGACTGAGTGGATTATCGAAAGATTGAGAAGTCATCAATTGCCTGATGGCTCATGGAACTATCCTTTTGAAACAGGCATTTCTACAGATGCCTATATGATCATTTTATTAAGGACTTTGGAAATTGAGGATGAAGAATTGATTAAAGGACTGGCTGCCAGAATCTTATCGAGACAGGAAAAAAACGGGGCTTGGAAGATTTTTTATGATGAGGGTGAGGGAAATCTGACGGCTACGGTTGAGTCCTATTATGCTTTGCTCTATTCAGGGTATTATCAGAAGGATGACCCGCAACTAAAAAAGGCGAAAAAATTTATTTTAGCAAAAGGTGGATTGGAGGAAGCAAATATATTTGCAAAGATCATGTTTGCGATGACGGGTCAATTAAAGTATCCTAGTTTTTTCCCACTACCCGTCGAAGTCATTTTGCTTCCGCTTCCATTTCCAATAAATTTTTATTCGTTTTCGGTATTTGGGAGAGCGAATATGACACCAATTATGCTGCTAATGGATAAAAAATTTTCACTTAAGACAGCAAAGAGCCCGAATCTTCAGGACTTAACTGTGACCCGAGACCAGGAGGTTTCCTGGATTCAGCCAAATGAATGGCGGTCATTTCTTTCGATTTTAGAAGAGGGCATTAGCAGCTTGATGGGTTTACCGGACCAGCTGCACAAACTAGCGATCGAACGGGCGAAAAAATATATGCTTGACCATATTGAGGAAGATGGGACACTTTTCAGCTATTACAGCAGTACCTTTTTAATGATTTTCGCTCTTATGTCCCTTGGATATAAGAAAACAGACCCGCTAATTGTGAATGCACTTTCCGGTATTATGTCGATGAAATGCGAGATTAATGGATTGCCACATATGCAATACACCACTGCGAATGTATGGAATACTTCGTTGATTGGCTATGCATTACAGTCTGCCGGGGTAGAGACAGACGACGAGATGATCGTTAAGGCGAATCAGTACCTGTTAGGAAAGCAACATCATAAGTTTGGTGATTGGATTATTCATAATCGGAACCAGTTACCAGGCGGTTGGGGTTTTTCTGATGTAAACACCATACATCCTGATGTCGATGACACAACTACTTCCCTTCGTGTTGTTGCAAGGGTTGCTTCTACGAATCTCCATTCCTGGGACCGGGGAATCAGTTGGCTGTTGTCCATGCAAAATAATGATGGCGGCTGGGCAGCATTTGAAAAAAATACAAACTCAAAGCTACTTAATCTATTGCCGATTGAAAAGGGCAGGTTTATTTTAGCAGACCCCACTTGTGCGGATATCACTGGACGGACAATTGAATTCCTGGGGAACTACACGAACCTACCGGCACAAAATGAATCGGTAAAAAAAGCCGTGAAATGGCTGGTTAAAAATCAGGAGCAGAATGGTTCCTGGTATGGCAGATGGGGGATTTGCTATATCTATGGGACGTGGGCGGCGGTGACAGGATTGATGGCTGTTGGCCTCTCCCGTCTTCACCCCTCAATTGATTCCGCCGTTGAATGGCTAAAAAACATTCAGAATGAGGATGGCGGTTGGGGCGAGTCCTGCAATAGTGATCATAAAGGAAAATATATTCCCCTTGGTGAAAGCACGTTGACACATTCCGCTTGGGCATTGGATGCACTTATTTCCGCTTTAGACCAACCTACTGCTGAGATTGAAAAAGGAATCTCCTTTCTGGTCAATTCTATCAGTCGGGAGGATTGGACCACTTCATATCCTAAGGGACAAGGAATGGCTGGCGCTTTTTATATTCATTATCACAGCTATCGGTACATTTTTCCTTTACTTGCTTTATCGCATTACCAAACAAAATACAAAGGGTGATTTCACCGCCCTTTTGTGGGCAAATTATTTTACTAGATGGATTTTAGCCGGTGTTGTGTTGGAACTTTTATATAATAGCCTTCCTTAATCCCAAAGGCTAATTCGTATCAATTATGGTAGGTGCAGTAATTTGTTTCTAAGAAGTACCTAAAAAAGCCCTAACTTGTAGGGCTTTTTTAGATTGAGACTATCCCTGTTTTAAGTTGTAAGGCTAGGCTTGAATATGGTCTTTTAGCGGCTACTTTCTAGATTATGCATCTGTTTATTTGAAGAACCAAGGTGGTTAAGCCTTTTTATTTTAATTTTTAATTTAACTAAGCACTTGTATTCTGTTTTGATTAATGGTGAAAATTATGTGCTTCGGATGGGACGGTTTCGGTTACTGAGGATTCGGTTATGGGGGTAGCACTGTCGTATTCATTGTTGTATTTTTCATTCTGATTATTATTGTTGGTGCATCAGTCTAATAATAAACGTTGTTTAGCCTGAGAAAAGTCTTCGGTTAAGGAGTTCTTTTTCGCTACATAATGCAGTTTCTTGTAAAGATTTTATCTAATAGTAGAGATTGGGCTGTTGTATTTCGCAAGAGCCCTGACACCATAGGTAGATCAAAATTACTATCCTTTAACCACTAGCCACAGGTAAACTTTTGAATCTACGTTTGATGCATTATGAAGTATAACGACCATGACATTAGGGTCTCTAGGACCGGTTTGTACTGAATATATGTTTTCGATTGGATCAGTTAAGTATCCTGCACTAATCACTTTTTCATTTCTTTGTGCTTCTAATCGAAAGTCTACATATTCATGATTATTTACCCGGATTCCAGTGCTCCAAGTATAGCGTTTGAACCCTTGTCCTAGATCCTCTTCGGACGCATTTTGGAAACTCAGATCAAAGCGTCTATCAACTGGGCGCCTATTCATGGTTTCTGGCGATTGTTGCGGACGATAAGTATAATGCAGCCATCCATTAACAGGTAACATGTTACTCATTTGCATCAGCTCCTTGTCTGATAAAAGTATGAGGCCTGACATATTTTTTTACAGCCAGGTTTGATACGAGAATGGTCCACTGTTATTTGAGTTAATTATTTTCATTAGCTGTCAATGGACCTAGAAGAAAGGTAGTTATGATTAGACTCACAAGGCATAGAAGACGTCAAAAAAGGATTAACCAGAAAAGTTGAATCTTTTTTATAAATATATGAGACTCAATGTGCGATATAACCTACAAAAACGAGACCTTAGTCAGATCTTATCCGCCAGTAAAGTGCAATTATCCGCCAGTAATTATGTGGGTTGTTATTCAGTAGCATTACGATAGACATTTTTCCAACTTTCTCATCGATTTTGTCTATCGG
>NZ_JBALOS010000123.1:0-1438 GCF_036962765.1 Neobacillus drentensis | reverse complement strand
AATAGAACCACTGTCCCAGAGAGTGGTTATTACCTAAAGGACGAGCGAACGAAACAGTTCGTATACACATTTCAAGCAGCTGCGGACCGAAATGGTTTTATTCTCAGGGCAATTGTAACGCCGGGGAATATTCATGATAGCGTCATTTTCGAGAAGGTCATCGAAAAACACGGGAAAACTGAAGCAGCTGATGCTGGATACAAAACACCTGCTATTGCCCAATACGTATTTGAAAATGATATGAAGCCTGCTTTACCTTATACTCGTCCTCGTATGAAGGACGGTTATTTGAAAAAGCATGAATATGTTTATGATGAATACTACAGTTGTTGTTATATTTGTCCGCAAGGACAAATAAATATGCAACTACGACGAAGAATGGAAAGCGTCAATACTACTCTAATCCGCTTATGTATCAAAATTGCCCATTGCTCTCAGAATGTACGCAGAGTAAAGATCATAAAATACTGATTGAGCGTCATGTGTGGGAACACTATTTAGAAGAAGCCGATCACCTTCGTCACACACAAGAGAATAAAAGCATTTACGCAAGACATAAAGAAACGGTTGAACGTGTCCTTGCGGATCTAAGGAAAAGCATGATATGCGTTGGACAACCTTAAGCGGCCTAAAAAAATTGTCCATGCAAGCGATGCTTACTTTTGCTCCCATGAACTTGAAAAAATGGCCAACTGGACTTGGAAAAGTCCAGAATTGGCGTAATAATAAGTTAAGATAGGTCTGAAATTTTCTCTTTCGAGCAAAAATCTAACATAAAGGCATCCGAATGGACTCATTCGAATGCCTTTTGTCTTACTCTGAGTCAAAGTGGACTTTGACACAGACTTTCGACAAGTTCAGAGGCATTAATGGGGTGGATGAAATGCTTACAAAAAATACACAGATGAATCGTGATCAAATAGAAATGATAGCCATAGAACAACTTGTACCTGCGAACCATTTTGTTCGCAAAATCGAAGCCGGTATTGATTTTTCATTTATTCATCTGAACGGGGACGTCCGAGTATTGACCCTGTAGTATTGATTAAGATGGTTCTCATCCAATATACCTTCGGTATTCGCTCTATGCGTAAAACCATTGAAGAAATCGAAATTAATATGGCGTATACCTCACTTTTCCACCTTCGGTAAAAACTATGAGCGACGCTTTAAGGATACAGATTTATTTGAACAGATTTTCTATTGTATTTTAAATTAAGCCTCAAAAAAGACTTGATTAGTAGTGAGCACGTATTTATTGATTATACTCATGTTAAGGCGAACACAAATAAGAATAAATTTGAGAAGAAAGTCGTTCGAAAAGAATCGAAAGCTTTTGAGGCATGTCTATAAGAAGAGATCAAAAAGACAGAGAAGATCACGAAAAAAGCCATTTCCTCCAGATAAATTTGATAAAGAAGAATTAAAAGAAATTAAA
>NZ_JBALOS010000122.1:68061-85332 GCF_036962765.1 Neobacillus drentensis | reverse complement strand
TCGATTCCGGTCCTCGGCATTGCTTTATCAAAACATTTTAATACGCGCCGGTGTGGCGGAATTGGCAGACGCGCACGACTCAAAATCGTGTTCCTTCTGGAGTGTCGGTTCGACCCCGACCACCGGTATCAAATTGTTTTAAAAAAATTGCTCATAATTTAATGAGCAATTTTTTTTTGACTAAAGTTTATGCAACTCATTACTAAAAGAGTGTTGATTCTTAAATTCGCCCATAAATAACCGAGATTCGCTCGTAGAGCGTAATAATTCGCTCATTGAAGGGGAAAGTGATTAAACAAGCATAAAAAATGAATCGTCCCCTAAAAAAAATGCAGATATCGGTAACCAATAAGCACAAGTAAGCAGATAGTGTCCATTCTAAGAGAGTAACCAATCTATATCTTTTTGAATATACTGCAAAACATTATATTTTGTTTCTAATTCGACCAATAGAAGTATATTCGACAAAATTTGCATTTTACCCTTGACTATAGTAAAAATAGTGTGTATCATAATAAAGGTCAGTTGATGATAAAAATTATTCATCAATTGAAAAAAATGCGGGTGTAGTTTACTGGTAAAACCTCAGCCTTCCAAGCTGATGTAGTGGGTTCGATTCCCATCACCCGCTCCATACATATTAACTAACGCAGTATATCGTTACATAAGAGAACGATACATTGCGTTTTTTTCTATTTAATCAACCAGGAAGGGGGGCTCGCTCTATGGACATTAAAACACTAAAAGAAGAAGTAATTGCTTATAGTAAGGAAATCGGAATCGATAAAATTGGTTTCACAACAGCTGACACGTTTACTGAATTAAAAAATCGGCTTATAAGGCAGCAGGAACTAAGCTACCAATCAGGATTTGAAGAGCCAGATATAGAGAAACGAGCCACCCCTTCTTTATTACTAGAGGAACCTCGTTCGATCATTTCCATTGCAGTTGCTTACCCTTCCAAAATGAAGAACCGTGTCGAAAGCAAACAGGGTGAAAGAAGAGGCATTTTCAGCAGGGCCTCATGGGGACTTGATTATCATCATGTTCTTAATGATAGGCTAAAAAAACTAGAGGAATTTCTCGCCACAAAGATGCCGGGAGCAAGGTTGAAATCGATGGTTGACACTGGTGAACTCTCAGATCGTGCGGTAGCAGAACGTGCTGGAATCGGTTGGAGTGGAAAAAACTGCTCGATCATTACACCAGAGTTTGGTTCATATGTGTATTTGGGTGAAATGATCACAAGTATTCCTTTTGAACCAGATACACCAATGGAAGATCAATGCGGATCATGTACAAAATGTTTGGATGCATGTCCAACAGGGGCACTGGTTCAAGGTGGACAAATTAATGCACAGAGCTGTATATCTTTTTTAACCCAAACCAAAACATTTATTCCAGACGAGTTTAGAGATAAGATTGGGAACCGGATCTATGGCTGTGATTCTTGCCAGACCGCATGTCCAGTTAACAAGGGGAAGAACTTTCATTTTCATGACGAACTTGAAGCGCAATCTGAAGTTGCTAAGCCCTTGTTAAAGCCAATCTTAAAATTAAGCAATCGGGAATTTAAAACTAAATTTGGCTATGTATCTGGTGCGTGGAGAGGGAAAAAGCCAATTCAACGGAATGCGATTATTGCACTTGCCCATTTTAAGGATGAAACTGCCATTCCAGATTTAGTCGATGTTCTAGAAAATGAAGCAAGTCCCGTTTCAAGAGGAACAGCTGCCTGGGCCCTAGGGAAAATTGGCGGTGAAACGGCTTTTGCGGCTTTAAAAAAAGCCCAAGAACATGAAATAGATTTGGAAGTCCAAAATGAAATAGAAAAGGGCTTACGTTTTTATAGTTAATAAATGGGCGAACTCACGTGGTTCGCTTATTTTTTTTGATTGAAACCCTGTCTTCTCTCATATGTATGAAAGAAAGGGGTGGAGAAGATGCTTCAGTTAATACAAGAGTTATTTGAAAAGAGAGTAAGCCAATTTGTTTCCGATAATAGAACTCATAAAGTATTTTTTCCAAAGGCTGATAAAAAGCAAAGTGCTTTATCAAACAGGTCAGCAGAAATTGTAAAAGTTAAAGCCTCAGGCAGGATACTAGAAACGAATAAAGAGGAAGAATTTCAAACGGTAAAATACCAGGCCCATTATCAATACTTAATTAAGCAAAAGGCATTGCTTTATATGGAAGAAGAGGTTGAAGAAAGATTAGCAAAGTTTTATAAAGGGGCTTTAGTGATGGATGAGGAAATTAACCCCTATGAACCTCAAGATATGTATCAGCAGCCAACCGACCTTGTTTTAGAGGACAAGGACGAACGATTGAGCTATCAGTACAATCGCTTAAAGGCTGTGCAATATGCGGAACGGTGGTGGAATAGCTATAATCCTGCTTATAAAAAATTTGTAAATGATTGCACCAATTTTATCTCTCAATGCCTTCATAGTGGCGGGGCACCTATGAGAGGTTATCCTAATAAGGGAGGAGGCTGGTGGCTCCAAAATCATAATTGGAGCTATAGCTGGGCAGTGGCAAATTCACTAAAGAGCTACTTGGCTAATTCAAAAAGTGGTTTACAGGCAAGGCAAGTGAGCAGCCCTGATCAATTGTTATTGGGAGATGTTATTTGCTACGATTTTGAAGGGGATGGAAGATTTAATCATAATACGATTGTGACTGGTAAGGACGCATACGGGATGCCGTTAGTTAATGCCCATACGTATAATAGTAGAATGAGGTATTGGGCATATGAGGATTCATCTGCCTATACCCCTAAAATTAAATATAAGTTTTTTTCGATAATCGACTAAAGAGGCTTAATTATTGAAAGGATATATCATAATGGTATAATGGCATGTAGAGTTTTTACCCGAGGTGAGTTCCATGTCAATTAATGTAGTCTTATATCAACCGCAGATCCCTTCCAATACAGGAAATATAGCAAGAACCTGTGCAGGAACAGATACAAATTTACATTTAATCCGTCCATTAGGTTTTTCCACAGATGACAAAATGCTAAAAAGAGCTGGCCTTGATTATTGGCAATACGTTAACATTTTCTATTATGATTCTCTGGATGAATTTTATGAAAAGAATGCAGGCGGTGAATTTTTTTACATTACCAAATTTGGTCAAAAGCCTTTTAGCAGTTTTGATTATAGTAATTCAAGTAAGGATTATTATTTTATCTTTGGGCGTGAAACGACCGGTCTGCCGAAAGAGGTCATTGAAGCAAATAAGGAAGTTAGCTTACGGATTCCTATGAACGATAATATTCGTTCTCTGAATCTGTCCAATACAGCGTCTATTCTTATCTATGAAGCGCTGCGACAGCAAGACTATGCTCATTTAAAATAATCAAGGGGGTCCTAGCGGGCCTCCTTTTGATTAATGAAAGGAAGTTTGTCATGAATGAAGTTATCGAAACTATATTAAATCACCGCTCTCTTCGTCATTTTGAGGACAAGCAGCTAACAGACGAACAAATCAAAAAAATCATTACTTGTGCTCAATCTGCAGCTACCTCCAGTTTTATTCAGGCCTATTCTATTATTGGAGTTAAGGACAAAGAGAAGAAGAAAAAATTAGCCGAAATTGCAGGAAATCAGGAATATGTTGAAAAAAACGGTCACTTTTTTGTTTTTTGTGCAGATCTATACCGCCATACTATTATTGGAGAACAGGAACACATAAATGTCGCTCCTTCGATTGAAAGCACGGAAAAGTTCATGGTAGCCCTTATTGATGCATCTTTAGCAGCACAAAATGCAGCGATAGCAGCAGAATCAATGGGCTTAGGAATATGTTACATAGGTGGAATTCGGAATAATCTCGAGGAAGTAAAAAAGATTTTGAAAACACCGGAGCGGGTAATACCATTGTTTGGACTAGCTGTTGGTTTTCCAACCAAACTAAATGAAAAAAAACCGAGGTTACCGTATGAACATGTTTATCATGAGGATGAATACGAACAAGATATGGGGGTTTACGTTAGTCAGCTTCAAAAATATGATACCTTGATTTCAAGCTACTATGACGAGCGGACAGGCGGAAAAAGAAACGACCGCTGGACGGAACAAATGGCTATTATGCTTGATAGAAAGAGTAGAATGTATATGAAGGAATTTATTCAAAAAAATAAACTTGATCTTCATTAAAAAAAGCTGCCAATTGGCAGCTTTTATTTTGTAGAACCTGGTTTGTCATTATAACCTGATGTGAAGATTGCTGCTAAGAACGTGGCCATGACTAAACAAACGATGAACGTGTTCATATTTATGTAATCCTCCTTCGTCATACATTTTTCAATTTTATCACACATATAGTCTTATTATAGCCTATCTTAAAAAAATGAAAAGAGGAAGATTCTTTTGTTGAAACAAAAAAGATAGACGCTAACTCGCAATGGGTACGCATGTTCAAAAGCATATGAGCATAAAGTATATTAATCGTCTCTGATTAACCTACGGGGGAGGGCCTTATGGATATTCTAAAAAAAATCGAGATGTATCGCGAAGAGGAAGAAAAGCTACGTTGGGAAGGGTCATTCGCAGATTATTTACAATTGTTGAAAGAGAAGCCATGGGTTGCACAGTCGGCACATTCACGAGTTTATAATATGCTTAAGGATGCAGGAATTACTGAAGAAAAGGGGACGAAAAAGTACGAATTCTTTAGTAATCAATTATTTGGTTTAGAGGAATCGCTGGAGCGGCTTGTTGAAGAATACTTCCATCCTGCTGCAAAAAGGCTGGATGTAAGGAAGCGTATTTTATTATTAATGGGTCCTGTTAGCGGCGGGAAGTCGACCCTTGTTACTATGTTAAAAAGGGGGCTCGAAGCTTACTCACTCACTGATCGAGGCTCTGTATTTGCCATTAAAGGATGCCCGATGCATGAGGATCCACTCCATTTAATCCCACATCATTTGCGGAAGGATTTCTATGATGAGTATGGAATCCGGATCGAAGGCAATCTTTCACCACTGAATATGATGCGTTTAGAACAGGAGTATGGTGGACGAATTGAAGATGTACTCGTTGAAAGAATCTTCTTTTCCGAAGATAAACGAACTGGAATTGGTACATTCAGCCCATCCGATCCAAAATCACAGGATATTGCCGATTTAACAGGAAGTATTGATTTTTCAACGATTGCGGAATTTGGTTCCGAATCAGATCCACGTGCCTATCGTTTTGATGGTGAACTTAATAAAGCTAACCGAGGAATGATGGAGTTCCAGGAGATGTTAAAGTGTGATGAGAAATTCTTGTGGCACTTGCTGTCTCTTACCCAAGAAGGGAATTTTAAAGCAGGCCGTTTTGCCCTAATAAGTGCTGATGAGCTGATCGTGGCGCACACGAACGAAACGGAGTACCGATCCTTTATCTCCAATAAGAAGAATGAAGCACTCCATTCACGGATTATTGTCATGCCAATACCGTATAACTTAAAGGTGTCACAAGAAGAAAGAATTTATGAAAAAATGATCAATGAAAGTGATGTTTC
The DNA here is from genome assembly GCF_036962765.1 of Neobacillus drentensis. Taxonomy (GTDB): domain Bacteria; phylum Bacillota; class Bacilli; order Bacillales; family Cytobacillaceae; genus Neobacillus; species Neobacillus drentensis_C. Next base: position 79,818 of record NZ_JBALOS010000122.1, on the reverse strand, counting down.
AGATGTTCACATCGCCCCGCATACGTTAAAGGTAGCTGCGATGTTTACGATTCTTACACGTTTAAAGGAACCGAAGAAAGGCGATATTGATTTACTTAAGAAAATGCGCCTTTATGATGGGGAAAGTGTGGAAGGCTTTAATACAGCGGATGTGGATGAACTTAAGAAGGAATATCCAGACGAGGGTATGAGTGGTATTGATCCTCGTTATGTAATTAATCGAATATCATCAACAATTATTCGAAAAGAAATTCCATCGATTAATGCACTGGATGTATTAAGATCATTAAAAGATGGGCTCGATCAACACCCTTCCATCACTGCTGAGTTACGAGAACGTTATATGAATTATATCTCCTTAGCTCGGAAAGAGTATGATAATATTGCCAAGAAGGAAGTCCAAAAAGCATTTGTGTATTCGTACGAAGAATCGGCGAAAACGTTAATGGACAATTATCTTGATAATGTTGAGGCCTATTGCAATAAATCGAAACTCCGTGATCCACTCACTGGAGAGGAAATCAATCCAGATGAGAAGTTGATGCGTTCCATTGAAGAACAAATTGGTATCTCTGAAAATGCGAAAAAGGCCTTTAGAGAGGAAGTCCTCATTCGAATTTCGGCCTTTGCGAGAAAAGGGAAACGATTTGACTATAATTCTCATGATCGTCTTCGTGAAGCCATTCAAAAGAAATTGTTTGCTGATTTAAAGGATGTAGTGAAAATTACTACCTCTTCAAAAACCCCAGATGAACAGCAGCTAAAGAAGATCAATAATGTAGTGGCAAGACTAGTGGATGAACACGGCTATAATACAACGTCAGCTAATGAATTACTTCGTTATGTAGGAAGTCTATTAAATAGATAGGTTGGGTTTAAAATAGCAGGGACTGGCAGAAGGAAATCTGTCAGTCTATTTTTTTCCTTATTCAAGTTCGCAAAAGACTTGTTGGTCCCATTTTGCTACTTTGTCCAATTTCTTAGGCGAATGCGTAATTGTCAAAATAATTTGTAAATTATTCTTTACTCCTGCATAGGATAGAGTAATCCATATTTATCTTAATATTTTTTCACTCGCGTTATAATATGTATTTGATGAAAATTTGTGCATTTTGGAAACTAATAAATTAATAAGGAGGGGTTTACATTGTCAACTAACAACCATCAATTTATCATTTCAAGAGAAGATTGGTCCCTCCACCGAAAAGGCCACGATGACCAGCAGCGGCATCAGGAAAAAGTCCAGGAGGCAATTCGCAACAATCTTCCAGACTTAATTACAGAAGAAAGCATAATTATGTCTAATGGTCGAGATGTCGTAAAAATTCCAATTCGTTCATTGGACGAATATAAAATCCGTTATAATTATGACAAAAACAAACACGTGGGCCAGGGTGATGGTGACAGTCAAGTAGGTGATGTAGTAGCACGTGATGGCTCCAGCGGGCAAAAGGGACCTGGGAAAGGCCAAGGAGCTGGAGACCAAGCAGGAGAAGATTATTTTGAGGCGGAAGTATCATTAATGGAGTTGGAGGAAGCATTATTTAAACAATTAGAGCTTCCAAATTTAAAAAGAAAAGAAGAACAAGAACATCTCGTTGAAAACATTGAATTCAATGATATTCGGAAAACAGGTTTGATGGGGAATATTGATAAGAAACGGACGATGATGTCAGCTTTTAAAAGGAATGCGATGAGTGGGAAGCCTGCGTTCCATCCTATTTACAAGGATGATTTAAAATTTAAGACTTGGAATGAAGTAATCAAACCAGATTCTAAAGCAGTTGTTATTGCTATGATGGATACGAGTGGCTCAATGGGGATCTGGGAAAAGTATATGGCGCGCAGCTTTTTCTTCTGGATGACTCGCTTTTTAAGAACTAAATATGAAACAGTTGAAATTGAATTTATTGCCCACCATACTGAAGCTAAAGTAGTTTCAGAGGAAGACTTCTTTTCCAAGGGTGAAAGTGGTGGAACCATTTGTTCATCCGCATACCGGAAAGCACTCGAAATCATTGATGCCAAATATAATCCACGAAAGTTCAACATCTATCCATTCCACTTTTCAGACGGTGATAATCTCACATCGGATAATGCGCGTTGTGTGAAGCTTGTAGAGGAATTAATGAAGGTGTCCAATATGTTCGGTTATGGAGAGGTAAATCAATATAACCGTCATTCCACTCTAATGTCCGCCTATAAAAACATTAAAGAAGATCAATTTCGCTACTATATTCTAAAACAAAAAGCAGATGTCTTTCATGCGATGAAAAGCTTTTTCCAACAAGAAGAGTCAAAATTATTTGCATAACAAAAACGACTGGTGTCAGGCACCAGTCGTTTTTCAATTTATTATTTGTATCTCCCTTTTGTCCATTCCGCTGAGGCTTATATGAAAATAAGTGTACAAACTATAGCATACATACTCACCAATTTCTCTGGCTTAGCAGCCAAGCCAATTGCCAGTTATTTGAGGACCGAGCGATAGGGGAAAGTAGGGAAGGTTAATGAATGGTTTTTTCTTGTATAATGAATCTGCAAGAAAACAGGAGATTTGATTTGCGAAGTGTTCAGAGAGTATTCTTTGAGTTGTATCTGAAAGGTGGGTGTATATGCTAAAAGAAGTTTGTGTAGAGAATTTTACATTGGTTCCAATGGCTATTGAAAAGGGGGGACACCGGATTGAGCTTTGTGACAACCTATCTGTCGGAGGCACTACTGTTAGTCACGGGGTAGCAGCAAAAACCATTTCATATTGTCACTCCAAAAATACGAAGGTAATGACCATGGTTAGACCCAGAGGCGGTAATTTTATTTTTACTAAAGAAGAAATAGAGATTATGCAAACTGATATTGCTCATTTCAAACAGTTAGGGACAGATGGAGTGGTGATTGGATGCTTAAATGATTCTGATTGGATTGATGAGGATGCCATGCTTAAACTGCTAGAATCTGCAAAAGGGCTGGATGTAACCTTTCACATGGCATTTGATCAGATAAAAAATAACTATCAGTTTGAAGCTATTGATTGGCTTGTGAAACATCGAGTGAATCGAATTTTAACACACGGAGGACCAAGTTCTAAATCAATCGAAGACAACCTTAGCCGTTTGAAGGAATTAGTGGATTTTGCGGCTGACCAAATTATTATTCTTCCAGGCGGGGGAATTACTGACAAAAACCTAAATCATATCGCAAGCATGTTAAATATTAGTGAAGTTCACGGGACAAAAATTGTGGGTGAGCTTTGTTAATTTGCTGGGCCAAAAACACAAGTTCATTAGGGGTTGAAAATCGCTGAATTGATATTTAATCAATAAAATAAAAAATCGACAGGTGCCTGGCACCTGCCGATTTTTATTGTTATTCAATTGTTAGGATTCCGTCTTGACCTTGGGCTGAGTGTCCTTGTTTCTTTACATTTAATTTTGTTAAGTTTGTAAAGATAACTGGTGTAATAGCTGATGGGACTGATTTCTTAATGAATTCTAGATCAAAGTTCAAGATTTCTTGACCTTTAGTTATCTGCTGTCCTTCTTTTACAAGAACATTGAAGCCTTCACCTTTTAAATTGACGGTATCCAAGCCAATATGAATAAGGATTTCATAGCCTTGCTTTGATTTAATTCCGATTGCATGCTTAGTAGGGAAAACATTCATGATTTCGCCGTCCACTGGTGAAACGACCGTACCTTTAGTTGGTATAATTCCAAAACCTTCTCCCATCATTTTTTGTGAGAAAACTTGGTCTGGCACTTCAGTAATCGGGATAATTTCCCCTTCGATTGGCATAACAAAATCTTTTTCAGAAAGTGGTGAGAGTACATTTGTTTCAATCGGAGCAGCTGCCACTTTATGTGCTAAATCCGAATTAATTTCAGTCTTATCACTTCTCTTCGGCCCATTACGAAGTTTTATAATTTCGTCTGCTACAAATTGTACATTGGTTCCGACAATCACTTGAATGCTTTGCTTCCCAACGATATTGATGCCAGGTACACCAGTCGCTTTAATTTTTTGTTGGTCGACTGCATTCATGTCTTTAACTTCCATTCTTAAGCGCGTTACACAATTGTCTACAGAAGTAACATTTGCGTTTCCGCCTAGTCCTTCATATATCTGTGCGGCCATTGCGGCAAATTTGCTTTCACCTGCTGCAACGACAACCTCAGAAGTCTCATCATCATCATCTTCTTCACGTCCAGGAGTCATTAAGTTGAATTTTGTAATGATGAATCTGAATAAGAAATAATAGATTACAGCAAACACTAGGCCTTGAACTATTAACATGTAAGGCTGGTTTGCCATCGGCAATCTTGAACTTAAAACAAAGTCTACTAAACCGGCACTAAAACCAAATCCTGCTGTCCAATGGAATGCAGCTGCGATCGCTAATGAAATACCTGTTAAAACCGCATGCACCAAATAAAGCATTGGCGCTACAAACATAAATGCAAATTCCAATGGTTCTGTTACACCAGTAAAGAATGCAGCGAAACCGGCTGCCAGCATTAAGGATGCTACTTGCTTTTTCTTTTTTGTTTTAGCTGTATGATACATTGCCAGCCCTGCAGCTGGTAAACCAAACATCATGATAGGGAAGAAGCCAGCTTGATACATTCCTGTGACTCCCTTTACACCCTTTCCAGACCAGAAATTCCCAATATCATCGATTCCTGCAACATTAAACCAGAACACAGCGTTTAAAGCATGGTGTAGACCTGTTGGAATTAGAAGTCGATTGAAGAAACCGAATAACCCAGCGCCAATGGCACCTAATCCACTTATCCCTTTACCAAAAGAAACTAATCCTGTAAAAATAGGCGGCCAAATAAAGAATAATACTGCAGAAACGACTAACATCGAAACCGCTGTCATAATTGGAACGAGTCGTTTTCCGCTAAAGAATGCTAACGCATCCGGAAGTTTCACATGACTAAATCGATTGTACATCATTGATGCGACTATCCCCGAAATAATACCAACGAAGGCATTTCCGATTTTTCCAAACGCAGGATCTACTTCTTCTGGTTTAATTCCTTGCAGCAATGCCACTGATCCTGTTGAAAGCAAGGTTGTTACAACCAGGTAAGCTACTAGACCACTTAACGCAGATGAACCATCTTTTTCTTTCGCCATCCCTAGTGCTACCCCAACAGCAAATAAGAAAGGGATATTATCAATAATTGATGAACCAGCTTTAATTAGGAAAGCAGCGAGTGGACTATCCGCCCCCCAACCTGTAGGGTCGATCCAATAACCAATACCCATCAAAATGGCTGCAGCCGGTAAAACAGCTACAGGTAACATCAATGAACGACCAATTCTTTGTAAATATTTCTTCATCTTATTACCCCCTATAAAGTTTAAAAAAATTAACTATAAATGAATTATTTCATCAAAACAATAGATGCTGGGTGTAAGCGCTTTTCTGTTTTTAACTATAGCACTAAGTATTTATAGATGTCTATACCAATTTTATCAATTTAATAACAATTCGATTCTTCAAATGAATGGAAATACTAGCGTGCCATAGGATTGAGCCAAAGATGGTATTTTATTCATATTTTTTCAAATAAAGAAATTGGTATAGACAACTAGATAATGGTGATGCTAAGATTAAGATATAACCTGAAAGGAAGTATCTAAGATGATACCAAACGATAATCATATTTTACTTAAGGGTGTACGGGTTTATTCAGAAGAACAAATAATTGAAGATGGATATATAAAAATAAAAAATCAAAAAATCATCGAGATGGGTTCATCAAACGAGCTATCTAATAAAGACAGCTTTAATGTGATTGAAATTCCTGCCCATTTTAATGCAGTTCCAGGTTTTGTCGATGTTCATATCCACGGTGTGGCTGGTGCCGACACAATGGATGCCACCAAGGAAGCACTAGACACAATGGTAGCAGCATTGCCTAAAGAAGGAACTACTAGCTTTTTAGCCACTACGATGACTCAAGAAGGAAAACAAATTGAAAATGCCTTAATAAATGCCGGGAAGTACATCAAAGAGCAGCAAGCTCAAGGAAAATCTGAAATACTTGGCATTCATCTCGAAGGACCGTTTGTGAATGCTAAAATGGCAGGAGCGCAGCCGATTCAACATATAATTGATCCTGATCTTTCTTTAATTAGAGAATGGCAAAAGCTGTCCAATGAAACAATTAAGCTTGTCACTCTGGCTCCTGAAAGACCGAGTGGATTAGAAATGATACGATATTTAAAGGAAAATGGAATTGTTGCATCCATTGGCCATACTGATGCAACATATGAACAAGTGGGGGAAGCCATTGAGGCAGGTGCAAACCACGTTACCCATCTTTTTAATCAAATGAGGGGGCTTCATCACCGTGAACCCGGTGTAGTTGGGGCAGCATTTTTACGCGAAGAATTAAAAGCTGAAATTATCGTAGATGGGGTGCATGTTCGTCCAGAAATGGTAAATCTTGCATTCAAACAAAAGCTAAGTGATGGATTAATTTTAATAACCGACTCGATGCGGGCAAAATGTTTGAAAAATGGTATGTATGAACTTGGTGGCCAAGATGTAATCGTTAAAAATGGAAAAGCAGTCCTTGATGACGGAACCCTTGCTGGAAGTATTTTGGAAATGGGACATGCAGTAAAAAATATCATTTCTTACACGGGTTGTTCACTTGATGAAGCCATTGTGATGGCTTCAGTAAACCCAGCAAAGCAGTTGAATATTTATGATCGCAAAGGCAGTCTTGCTGTTGGAAAAGATGCTGACATTGTCATTTTAGATGACAAAATGGAAGTTTATATGACACTTTGCCGAGGAGCATTGGCTTTTAAAAGGGAGGAAATTCAAAATGAGGATTATTGAAGTAGAAGATTATCAGCAAATGAGTAATAGAGCAGCTGATTTTATTATAAAAAAGGTAGTTCAGAATCCAGGTATTAAACTTGGATTAGCAACAGGCGGGACCCCGATTGGGACATACAAAAGCCTAATCGAGGATCACCAAAAAAACGGGACATCTTATCAGAAGGTAAACACTTTTAATTTGGATGAGTACATTGGGTTATCAGGAGATCAGGAGAATAGCTACCGCTATTTTATGGATAACCAACTTTTTAATTATATTGATATTAATAAAGTTAAAACAAATATTCCAAGCGGCATTGCTGCTGATTATCAAGTAGAATGTAATCGTTATGAAGATTTAATTACTGAGCATGGTGGCATTGATTTGCAAATTCTCGGTATTGGCAGTAATGGGCATATTGGATTCAATGAACCAGGAACTTCCTTTGATTCTAAAACGCATATTGTAGAGTTAGCAGCATCAACCATTCAAGCAAATGCCAGATTTTTTAACAGGATTGAAGAAGTGCCTACTAAAGCTATTACGATGGGAATATCCACCATTATGAAAAGCAAAGAAATTCTTCTTTTGGTTTCTGGTGAAAAGAAAAGAGAAGCACTATTTAGACTTTTGAATGGTGAGATCAATGAAAGTTTTCCTGCATCAGTGTTGAAAAATCATCCTTGTGTTACAATTATCGCAGATAAGGTGGCAATAGCGGATTTAAAGGTTCAATGCTAAATGAGTATGGATATTCTCTTTCAACATTAAACCTTTGTGCCTATTTTAAGGAAAGGATGAAGTTGGAGGAAAATGATTAATAAGAATTCTCCCATTCCGATTTATTATCAAATTGAAGAATATATCAAGGAGTTAATTGAAAACGGTGAGTTGCTTCCTGGTGATTCTCTTCCACCAGAAAGAGAATATGCAGAAAAATATCAAATAAGCCGTATGACAGTTAGACAGGCCTTTACACAGTTAGTAAATGAGGGATATTTGTATCGCTTGCAAGGAAAGGGAACTTTCGTTGCTGAAAGAAAAATCGAACAGCCTCTGCAAGGATTAACAAGTTTCACTGAAGATATGAAAGCAAGGGGATTGGAACCAGGAAGCCAATTAATTCACTTTGAAATTATTCCCGCGACAAGACAACTAGCAGGTCAACTAATGATTTCTGAACATGGACCAGTATACGAGATCAAGCGGATTCGCATAGCTGATAGTGTCCCAATGGCCTTAGAAATTAATTATATATCAGCAAATCTCATTAAAGGACTTACAGAGCAAATAGTGAATAAATCCTTATACGAATTCATTGAAGAACAGTTAGACTTAAGAATCGATCGTGCTTCTCAGATCATTGAATCTTCAGTAGCAAATCAAAGTGAAGCCAATTATTTAAAAATCAACAAAGGTGCACCAGTTATGCTCATCCAAAGAAATACATTTCTAAAAGACAATACCCCTGTTGAATTCGTTAAATCTGTATATCGTGCTGATCGTTATAAATTTATGATTCAGATGAAACGCTGAAAACAAAACAAGGGAGGTTATGTAACATGTTCAATCTTTATTTTCATAAGCTGAAAGAATTATTAAGCTTAATCGAAAAAGATGAAAATGAAAACCTCAAAAAAGCAGCGGAAAAAGTCGCTCAGTGTATTCAAAAAGATGGAATCGTGCATGTTTTTGGCTGTGGACACTCTCATTTACTTGGGGAAGAACTTTTTTACAGAGCAGGCGGATTAGTGCCAATTAACCCAATCCTAATTGAAGATTTAATGCTTCATAAAGGTGCTGTTCGTTCATCCCAACTAGAACAAGAAAATGACTATGCAAAACAATTTATGGCGAATGTGAAGATTCAACCTCAAGATGTTGTCATTGTTGCATCAACTTCTGGCAGGAACCCCGTGCCCATTGATGTTGCTGAGATTTCTAAAAATAAAGGTGCCTTTGTCATATGTATCACATCGTACGTTTATACAAAAGCAGTGGAGTCAAGACATAAAAGTGGTAAATTTTTGTATCATACAGCTGACCTTTCCATTGATAATCATATTTTGGTTGGGGATACCTTGATGGAGCACGAGTCCCTAGGTGTAAATTTTGGTTCAGGCTCAACGGTAATTGGGACAGCAATTGTTAATGGAATAATGGTTGAAGCAGTCAGCATAATGATTGAAAAGAACTTCGAACCGCCTATCTTTAAAAGTGGCAATGCGGATGGTGCAACAGAACATAATCGAGAACTTATTAACAAATATAAAAACCGTATTCCGATGTTGGAAAATTGAACCTTGTTAGAAAAACCGACAATTGTTTTCGTTGGTTTTTTTTGTGGAAAAAAAGAATGATCTGCGCCATTCATTAGTTAAGAACCGTTACGTTTATTTTCCATCAATACTTTCTTTGAAAAACATTAAAACTAAACATGTAACAAGATTTTTCAAGAGGGGGTATTTCGATTGATAAGAAAACCAATGGGATTACTTTTTACAGCGGTCTTAACAATGGGGCTTGCTGCATGTAATAACAATGACAATAAAGACGTAAATGACCAGACATCAAATCGTATAGGGATGAACAATACCAGAAACACTACTCCTTATATGGATGTCCGTAATGGCAGAGATGATGGGATTGACCACAATGGTCCATTAACGGAGGATTACACGAACACTAATAACAGTCAATCAGATCTAGATGTAAATCTGTACAATACTAAACGGAAAAATAAGAAATATTATTACAATAATGATGATATGATATCTGCCTATCAAACATCATTAGACAGTAATCAATATCCTCATACAAGAGCGGTATTAGTTAGAGATGCTAAATATCAGTATATTACGATCGACCCTAGAAATTGGACGCTTCAGCAAATACAACCGTATATCCAGCAACAAAGACCGACTGGACAGGCGCCAGCTCAACAACCAGTACCAAATCAGCCGTCTGCGCCAATTCAACAACCAGCACCAAAACAAACAACACCAGCACCAGCACCAGCACCGGCACCAGCACCAGCACCAAAACAGCCGGCTCAAACTCAAAATGCTCCAACTTCAGGAACTGTTAGTCAATACGTTCAGCAAGTTATTGACCTAACTAATGCACAACGAAGTAAAAATGGACTTCCAGCTTTAAAATCGGACACGCAACTAAATGGAGTGGCTCAGAAAAAATCACTGGATATGCAGCAAAAAAATTATTTTTCACACACAAGCCCAACTTATGGATCTCCGTTCGACATGATGAGAGACTTTGGTGTGACGTATAAATCCGCAGGTGAAAATATTGCTCAAGGACAACGTACTCCACAAGAAGTAGTAACTGCTTGGATGAATAGTGAAGGCCATCGTAAAAATATCCTAAGTTCCAATTTTACTCATATTGGAGTAGGATATGAAGCTACAGGCAAACACTGGACACAAATGTTTATAGGCAAATAAAGGAATGAAGAAAAAAACCGACAGGCTATTTCTCCTGTCGGTTTTTTAATTTATATGTGTGAAATGGTTGGAAATTTAAAATGGAAAGTGGTTCCTACTCCGACTTCACTTTCTGCCCAAACCGCTCCTTCCATAGCACGTGCAATGCTATAGACAACCATCATGCCTAAACCTGTTCCATTTTTTCCTTTTGTTGAGTAAAATGGTTCCCCTAATCGCTCAAGTTGTTCTTCTGTCATTCCAATACCAGTATCTTTAACACTTATTGTCACATAGTTTTGACTAAATTCAGTGATAATTGTTAAATATCCGCCATTAGGCATTGCTTCAATCGCATTTTTCATAACATTCACAAAGCATTGACGAAACTTCTGTCCGTCTCCTTTAATAAATCCAATGACGGAAAAATCAGTTATGATCTCTACTGAATTTTGATTAGCTAAAGGCTGCAGAATATTGATTATTTGACGTAGTTCACTTTTTACATTAAGTTCCTCTAGTTCTTCCAAGGATGGCTTTGCAAAAGTCAGATAATCTTGAATAACACGTTCAGCGGAAATTAATTCTTCTTTCACAATTGATAAGTATTCTTTTCTTTTATGTCTTGAGAGGTAATCATCCTGAAGAAGTTGAACAAAGCCACTGGCAGCTGTTAATGGATTACGGATTTCGTGAGATATAGCTGCTCCCATTTGTTCAACAGCTTTTAATTTTTCAGCTTTAATTAGTTGCTGCTGCATTTCGTTATTCCTTTTAACAAATTCAATTCCATATGAGATGATGCTGATTCCAAGTGGGGGGATAAATAGGAATGCAATCCAAGCATCAAGCCAATACGCGTGGGTATTTCCAAAACTCATCCCAATGACTGTTATCACACCGAGGATCACACCGAAACAAACTGAAACCAAAATACGTCGTCCCGGTACTTGTCTTAAAAACCACGGGTATAATCGCCAAAATATGACTCCGAGAGGTACATATAGCATAACTGTTTGAAAGAAGCCTAAATCAAAACCATAGAGGCCTCTTATTACTATAATTGCGACGGTAAGTATAGGCCCGATTCCGAGATAAAGGGCACCTATAACTAAAGGAATAATCCTTAAATCGTACCTGGCAAATGAAACCGGATTGTATGAGAATTGAATACATAACCATAGCATGGCAATAAAAAAGATTATTAGTGAGGATTTGGAAAAGGTGAATTTTTTTGTATAATCGAAAAAAATTAAGCACAAAAACAGTAATATGATAAAAAGTGAGAGGTCTAAAAAAAGATGTTTCGTTATTTCCATTAACTTCACCATCCAAAAAGGGCTGATAGGGAAATTTTACATGTATTTTCCACATTACACAACAAAATTCGCACAATTTTGAAAAAAGAAAGAAGTATTTTATTAATAGGCTATGTTATAGCTTATTATTGATTTTGGCACCCTGTTGATTGG
>NZ_JBALOS010000122.1:32807-68006 GCF_036962765.1 Neobacillus drentensis | reverse complement strand
CCGCGAACCGCACGCGCCTAGAGCGGAAATCAACAGGCAAGTTTAACTGAGCTTAATAATAAAAAGGAAGGCTTGTTTTTTCACAAACCTCCCATGCTTAATTGAGTAGTGGAAATAGTATTTCTCCCTTTTGTTTTCGATACATACAAAGCTTCATCCGCCATTTGAATTAATTCTTGCGGCATGACAGAACCGGATGGAACAAGGGAGGCAACTCCAATACTTAGTGTAATCATATCAGCAATATCAGAACTTATATGCGGGATTTCTAATAACCGAATGGTGTCTTGTAATTGTTTAGCGATTTCCATTCCTTTCTCTATCCCAGTAGAAGGGGAGATAAGGGCAAACTCTTCTCCGCCATAACGACAAAAAGTATGATCAGAATTAACTGCTACCTGATTGTTAATAGCCTGAGCAATCGATTGTAAACAAAAATCACCGGTTAAATGTCCATAAGTATCATTATATTTTTTAAAGTAATCAATATCGAACATAATTAAAGTGAGGGGTGAATGGGTAGTAGAAGCATTCGACCATTCTTTCATTAAAACTTCATCAAAATATCTTCTATTGTTGATCCCGGTTAGACCATCCATGTAGGAAAGACGATTTAGTAGTTCATTTGCCTCTTGTAACTTTTGTTCTGTAAGTTTTCGGTCCGTTATATTTCTTGATACAATAATGACTTTTCTGCTGCCATCCTCTTCAAAATGAACACTCTTAAGAGCAGATTCGATCCAAACATAGTCCCCCATTTTAGTACGGTACCGGTAGGTAGAATTAGCAGCACCTTTTTCAAGTGCTTTCTCAAACATTTCTATTGTGTGGTGAATATCATCAGGGTGAATAAACAAATCCATTTTTTTATCCAGAAGTTCGGGATACTCATAATGAATAATTTCTTTCACTGCAGGTGAAATATATTTATATTCTGCATGTTCATTGTGCATGGTTATCATATCACTTGAGTATTCGGCAATCAGTCGAAACCGCTCTTCTGTTTCTTTTAATTTCAATAAACTATGTTTTAACTGATTTTGTGCTTCGTAAGAATTTACCACAAAAACAAAGAAATGATAGGCTAAAAAACCACCAATGAAAGAAATGATATAATGCATGGTTAATACATTTTTAAGAGTATCATTATTATCAATTCGGATAATGAAAATGATTGAAACAAAAACCAAACTGATTAAATTCATGAGGAAAGCTTTAAGGGTTCTAGAGGTGTTAATCTTTGAAATACCCCCACATAGTAGTCCTGTGAGAAGTGCTCCGATTGCTCCTAGTACAGCTGATTCATTTATGCCAAACAGAATGATCCTTCCAGCGGCAATTAGGATTGCCGATAATAATGCTGGAATAAATCCACCAAAAGTAGCCGCAATAACAATGGCCAAATGGCGTAAATCTGCAATCGTGCTTGAATTTATTTGAATACTAAACGCCATTAATATATTTCCCAAAACTCCAAAACACAGACCCCAATAGAGTTTAGTAGATCGGGTAGAGGTAGTGTGTATGGGCATGTCTTTGAATAACACCCCCATAATTGAAAAAGAAGCAATTAATATTGCTGCATTTGAGACAAAATCTTTTAACATAAATACTCTCCTGGTATATATAGTGAATAAGGTTTGCAGTGCTATTGTAGAATATTATTGAATGCATTCTTCCAATTATACTATGAATTAGATAATTATGACAAAGGCAGAGCATGAAAAAAGGGCACTTAAAATTTCGAATTTTTTCAAATCAAACGCTTACAAAAATCTATTGACTGAATAAAAAGTCGGTGATAAGATACAACTATACTAATTAGTTAGTTCATTAAACTAATTAAAGAAAAATAAATGCAATAATATTTTTTTGGAATTCTTTGAAAAGGGTTTCAAAGAATTAAAGATTCAAAAAGTTTTAAATAAAGAAATGTTTTGTTTTTTGGGTTCAAGTACAAATTAAAAGGAAATCGGAGGGGTAAAAAATGAGTCAAACTGCATTAAAATCAGCTGTAGAACAAACATCTGGAAATGGATTTAGAAAGTTTGGAATGAGAGATAAGCTAGGATATATGTTTGGTGATTGGGGAAATGACTTCTTCTTTATTCTAGTAGCCTCGTTCTTAATGGTTTACTATACAGATGTTTTTCACATTAGTGCAGCAACCGTGGGTGGATTATTCTTAATCGCTCGATTATGGGATGCTGTAGCGGATGTTACTTGGGGACGTTTCATTGATACGAGGAATCCAGGAAAAAATGGGAAATTCAGACCATGGATTTTCAGAATGTCATTTCCGCTTGTTATCTCAGGTGTGTTGATGTTTGTCCATATCCCAGGTATGTCAAACGGGTTTTACCTAGCATGGGCTTTTGTCACATACATTTTGTGGGGAACACTATATAGCACAGTAAATATTCCTTACGGATCAATGGCTTCAGTAATTACAGGTGATCCTGTTGAACGTACTACTTTATCCACATATAGGACTTTGGGTGGAAACTTAGCTGGATTAATCATTAATGTAATTGGTCCATTAATTTTGTTTGTTGACAATAAGGCTGATTCAAACCATTTCTTATTTGGAGCACTTATTTTCGGTCTTTTATCACTTTCTTGCTACATGGCATGTTACAAATTAACGACTGAACGTATTGGTACCGATGAAACCAATAAGCAAAAAATTAACCTTGGTCAAACCATTAAAGGTCTTGGAAAAAATAAACCATTAATTTGGATTCTTATTGCATCACTTACGTTTATGATATGTTTTATGATGATTGGTGCAGTCAACGTGTATTTGTTTAAAGATTATTTTGGTAATGCAAAAGCATTAAGTATGGTTGGACTTTTACAAACCGCTGCAGTATTAATTGCGATGCCAATGGTTAGGCCGTTAGTAGCCAAGTTTGGGAAAAAGGAAGTAGCTGCCGCAGGTTTATTACTTTCCGCAGTTGTGTATGCGCTTTTATACTTGTTGCCAAGCCTTAATTCGACACAATTTATTAGTATTCTAGCTGTCGCTATGTTTGGATATGGCTTCTTCAATCTAGTAGTTTGGGCATTCGTAACAGATGTAATTGATTATCACGAGTATGTAACAGGTTTACGAGAAGATGGAACCGTTTACTCTATCTATTCCTTTGCACGTAAAGTAGGTCAGGCGATTGCGGGTGGTGTTGGTGGTTTTGCGATTGCTTCAGTAGGATATGATGCAACTCGTCCAACACAAACACAAGAGGCATTACAAGGGATTCATACATTAGGAACTCTAGTACCTGCGATCATCCTTGCTGTAATTTTCTTAATTCTAGTATTCTTATATCCATTAAATAAAAAGCGTACCCTTCAACTAACAATTGATATAGCAGAGAAAAGAAAAGGGCAAAATTAATTAACACGTAAAATTGATATTTAAACGGAAAGAAGGTAGCTAGTTCATCTAGCTATCTTTTTTTATGATAAACGCTTACAAAAAGTGATTGACGAAATATGTCGATGGGTGTATTCTAATTACGCAAATAGTTTGTTAGTTTATTAAACTAATTAAATAAAAGGTTTTTATAGCAACAACCATTCAAAACATAATTTCTTTGTAGTTTTGAAAAAGGTTACAGGGTAACAAGCTTATTAACATGAAAGAGTGGGAGACAATGGAGAATAATGGCCAAAAGAAATTAACCTTAAAAGAAAAATTATCTTATGGTTTAGGCGATGTTGGAAACGGTTTTATGTTCGATATGGGGCAAATTTATTTACTGAAGTTCTATACTGATGTTTTAGGAATTTCAGCATATTGGGGCGGCTTAGTATTTTTAATTTCGAAAATTTTTGATGCATTTGCGGATTCAGCTGTTGGTGCATTTATCGATAAGCGAAAGGTAGGTAAACGAGGCAAATTCCGTCCATTCATCTTATTTGGATCGATTCCGCTCGCGATTATGACAGTCATTTCATTTATGGCACCTGACTTTTCAGAGACAGGAAAAATTGTATTCGCTTTTATAACCTATATGGCCTTTGGACTGGCTTATTCCATTGTTAATATTCCATACGGTTCACTCGCAGCCTCGATGACTCAAGATTCGGTGGATCGTGCATCTCTTGGATCCTTCCGAGCGATCGGCAGCCAATTTGCCTTACTTATTTCTGGGATGGTTGTCATTCCAATTGTACTGTATTTTCCAAACGAAAAATTAGGATATACGGTGGGAATCGCTTCGATGGCGTTCGTCGGAGTTATCTTCCATTATCTTTGCTACCGTAATACAACTGAAAATGTAATTAGGGCTCCTAAAACAGAAAAAGAAAAGGTTCCGATGTCAAAACTGTTTAAATTATTGCTAAGTAACAGACCGCTAATTGCTCTTTGCTTCGTTTGTTTGTTTATGGTTGCTGCGACTAATCTACGTACAGCCGTTCAGCTTTATTACTTACAGTATAATTTAAATAATACAGGTCTTATGTCATTGCTTTCTTTTACTAGCATTGGAATCGCTGTCATTGGGTCATTTTTTATTCCAGCGCTTGTAAAACGACTAGGAAAAAAGAATACCTTCATTATGGGTCTTTTTATTGGAATCGCCGCGGATGTTGCGAACTTTCTTTTACCAGCAAATGTCCCGACCTTCCTTATATTACTTGCAATGGGAAGTCTAGGTCTTAGCTTTGCATTAGGATTACCGTGGGTAATGGTTGCTGATGCAGTGGACTATCATGAATGGAAAACAGGACAACGGACAGAAGGAATTGTCTACTCAAGTTACAGTTTCTTCCGTAAACTTGCACAGGCACTTGCTGGTTTTATTCCAGGTATTGCTCTTGGGCTAATTGGCTACGTTCCTAATGTAGAGCAGACTGCTGGCACCCTCCTTGGAATAAAAGGGTTAATGTTCCTCGTTCCTGCAGGACTAAACTTGAGTGCTGCGATCATCTTGATATTACTGTATAATTTATCGGAAGAATTATATAAGAATATTGTTGATGAACTTAAAAAGAAGCAAAAGGGTAATGCTCCTTTAAAAAGTGCATAATGAACAACAAAAACCCCTTTTTTAGCAACGGCTAGAAGGGGTTTTGGTGAAAGAAGGGGTGTTCATTACTAAATGAGTACGCTTCCAACTTGATTAGTATTTTTATCGTAGGGTAAATTTAACATTGGGACATCGAGAAATTGTTTGATAGCCAGAGCACATGCACCTAGCACACATGATTTTTTTCCGATAGTAGAAATCATTAATTCACGGTAATGACTGATGGAAGAATTCAGATTTTCACTAATTTTATTGAGTGAATTCGGAAAGATTCGCAACAGTTCACTATCAAGGACGAGAACGTCTGGGTTGTACATGTTAATCATATTATTCAGCCCAATCGCCAGATAGAAAAGAAATTGTTCCATCAATTCATAGACTTCCTCATCACCTTCATTAAGCCAGTTTTGAATATGTTCGTAAGTCAGATTCGATATTTGTCGTGTTTCAGCTAGATGTTCAAAAATGCTCGATTCCGAAGCATATTTTTCCCAGCAACCCTTATTCCCGCAATTACATGGTTTACCTTCTGGGACAACAATCATATGACCTATTTCACCAGCGTATCCATCATGTCCTCGAAAAAACTCATTGTTCATCATCATACCAAGGCCGATCCCCGAATAAAGGGTTGCACATAACAAGTTGTCAGTTTCATGGTGCGCATAGACCCTTTCGGCAAAAGAGCTTAGGTTTGCATTGTTTTCAAGGTATATAGGCGTATCAATTTCCACTTCTAAATCACTCTTGAGATTAATATCATGCCATTGAAAACGTGGAACATAGTGGATTACTTCGTCTTTTGTGACAAGACCATGGATTGCGATAACAATTCCGACAATACCATAGCGGCTAGTAGTAAACTCTGCTTTTAACTTATTAATTTGTTGAATAAGAAGATGTCGAATCTCCGTATAATCTGTAGTTTTTAGTTGGATAATATTTGATGAAACAGGACAACCAAGCAGGTCCGATAAGGTAAAAGTTATTTGACCATAATCAAGGTCAATACCAAGTGCGTAGCCAGCTTGTCCGTTTAATGAGAGCATAATCGGCTTTCTTCCAACTGAATAATGCTCGAGCTGGGTCTCAATAATGAGTCCTTCTTCCAATAAGTCAGCAACTTGTGCTGAAATAGTTGCTCTTGTCAAATTTGTGGATTTGGATAGATCTGCTCTCGAAATCATACCTTCTTTCACAATTTCTCTAATGATCAAAGAGCGATTAATTTTCTTTATATATGCCGCATCACCGGTAACCATGTATATCCTCCATTTCGGGATTCCTTTGTATAATCTTATTATATCAGTTCTTCCATTAAAAGGCCGTTATTATTCTAGTAATTCCTAAATAGTTAATTGACTAAACATATCAAACATGATAAATTAGTTATGTAATTAATTTGTTTAATAAACAAATTAAAGGAAGGTTATCTAATTGAATGCTTGTTTAGACCGATTTTATTTAGTTTTCTGTAAGGGTTTCCAGAAGGTACAACGACTGTATGAATAATCAGTTAAAGGAGAGAGATATGATGAAAAGCTTTATGGATCAGTACTTTTTATTAAATACAGACACTGCAATAAAACTATATGAAAAGGCTGCTGCGGAGTCGCCGATTTTTGACTTCCACTGTCATTTAAATCCACAAGAAGTATGGGAAAATAAGTCATATGAAAATATTACTCAGATTTGGCTTGGGGGTGACCATTACAAGTGGAGGACAATGCGCATGCATGGGATTAGCGAGCGATATATTACAGGTGATGCTGATGATTGGGAAAAATTTGCCGCTTATGCAGAAACAGTTCCTTATTTAATCGGAAACCCTGTATATCACTGGACACACTTAGAATTAAAAATGTTCTTCGGGATTGATAAATTATTAAGTCCAGAAACAGCTCGTGAAATTTGGGAAGAATGTAATAAAAAATTACAGTTGCCTGAATTCAGTGCAAGGGGCTTAATTGAAAGGTCAAATGTGAAGTTTATTGGAACAACAGATGATCCAATTTCCACACTTGAATACCATCAATTATTGAGAAATGATGAATCCTTTAAAACGATGATTG
Organism: Neobacillus drentensis; assembly: GCF_036962765.1. Taxonomy (GTDB): domain Bacteria; phylum Bacillota; class Bacilli; order Bacillales; family Cytobacillaceae; genus Neobacillus; species Neobacillus drentensis_C. Next base: position 60,898 of record NZ_JBALOS010000122.1, on the reverse strand, counting down.
CTCCAACCTTCCGTCCGGATGGTGCGATGTTTATTGAACGTCCAACATTTACAAAATGGATTGAACAATTAGCGGATGTTTCAGGCATTAAAACAGATTCCTTAGATGGGTTTTTAGCCGCAATAAAACAACGAATTGACTATTTCCACGAAAATGGGGGACGTGCTTCTGACCATGATATTCAAAAAATGGAATATGTGGAAACAACCAAACAAGAGGTTGAAGCAATTTTTAATAAACGTTTGAACGGAGAACAACTTACCAATGATGAATTGGTGGCTTATCGAATTTTCCTGCTTAAAGAACTTGGTAAGATGTATGCTGAAAAACAATGGGTCATGCAGCTCCATATGGGAGCAATGAGAAACAACAACACAAGGATGAAAGAACTACTTGGAACGGATGCAGGCTTTGATTCTGTAGGAGAAGCTAATATGACTGAAGGCTTATCCCGATTCCTTGATTCCTTAGATCAAGAAAATGCACTGCCAAGAACGGTATTATTTAACTTGAACGAAAAAGATAATGTTACATTAGCTGGAATGATGGGGAACTTCTATGAAGAAGGTGTACCTGGTAAGGTTCAATTCGGTTCAGGATGGTGGTTTGTTGATCATATCGATGGAATGGAAAAGCAAATGAAGGATTTTGCAAATGTTGGCATACTTAGCCATTTTATCGGCATGTTGACAGATTCACGCAGCTTCTTATCATATGCACGTCACGATTACTTCCGTCGAATTCTATGTAACATCCTTGGCGATTGGGTTGAAAAAGGTTTGGCACCGAATGACATGAAGCAAATGGAGCAAATGGTACGTAATATCTGCTTTAATAATGCGGAACGTTTTTTCTTAGAGCGATAATTAATTCTTTAAAAAATCAACTTTGATTAAGAGCAGAAAAAATGCGTACTTATACACATTAAATATAATACTAACAGTGGATGGTAAAACAATTGATGTGTATAATTAGTGTCGAGCTGGAATGAAATCCCTGATTTAATTACAAGAAAAAGCACTTTTATTGTATTAATGAAAGAATTATGGTTATCTAAATAGTATTAATTATGAAAGAGGGATAGTATGTCTAAACAACAAATTGGTGTAATTGGTTTAGCCGTTATGGGTAAAAATCTTGCCCTAAATATCGAGAGCCGCGGTTATTCTGTCGCTGTTTTTAATCGTTCATATGACAAAACAGAAGCGTTTTTAAAAATTGAAGCAGAAGGTAAAAATTTTGTTGGTGCCCATACCGTTGAGGAATTTGTAAATTCCTTAGAAAAGCCACGAAAAATTTTATTAATGGTTAAAGCGGGAACAGCAACGGATGCTACAATTGACTCCTTGAAACCATTTCTTGAAGAAGGCGATATCCTAATTGATGGTGGGAATACATTCTTCCAAGATACAATCAGACGTAATAAGGAACTAGAGACAGCAGGATTCCATTTCATCGGAACTGGCGTTTCAGGTGGAGAAGAAGGCGCATTAAAAGGTCCTTCTATCATGCCAGGCGGTAAAGAAGAAGCTTATAACCTTGTTAAACCAATCTTAGAAGCCATTTCAGCAAAAGTAGAGGGCGATCCTTGCTGTACGTATATTGGTCCAAATGGTGCCGGTCACTATGTGAAAATGGTTCATAACGGAATTGAATATGGAGATATGCAGTTAATCTGTGAAGCTTATTTTATTTTGAAAAATGTCCTTGGTTTAGATGCAAAAGAGCTTCATGAGGTCTTTGCTGAATGGAATAAAGGCGAATTAGACAGCTATTTAATTGAAATTACGGCTGATATCTTTACAAAAGTGGATGAAGAAACTGGTAAACCAATGGTTGACTTAATCCTCGATACAGCTGGTCAAAAGGGTACTGGTAAATGGACAAGCCAAAATGCTTTAGACTTAGGTGTTCCACTTCCAATTATCACTGAATCTGTATTTGCCCGCTTTATTTCAGCAATGAAGGATGAGCGTGTTAAGGCAAGTCAGGTTCTTAATGGACCAGAAGTTAAGGGCTTTGAAGGCAATAAAGAAGAATTAATCGAAGCAGTTCGTAAAGCGTTATATATGAGTAAAATTGTTTCTTATGCACAAGGTTTTGCACAAATGCGTGCTGCATCAGAAGAATACGATTGGAATCTTCGTTTCGGAGATATCGCAATGATTTTCCGCGGCGGCTGTATCATTCGTGCGCAATTCTTACAAAAAATAAAAGATGCGTATGATCGCGATCCTGAATTAAGAAACTTATTACTAGACCCATACTTTAAAGATATCGTTGAGAACTATCAGCAGCCCTTACGTCAAGTCCTTGCTGTGGCAATTGAGCGTGGAATCCCTGTTCCATCCTTTGCAAGCGCAATTGCTTATTATGACAGCTACCGTACAGAAACGCTTCCAGCGAACCTATTACAAGCACAACGTGACTATTTTGGTGCACATACGTACCAACGTATTGATAAAGAAGGTATTTTCCATACAAACTGGATGGAATAACAACAGCAAGTTACCAAAATTAATACATGGCCAAAAGGGCTGTCTCAAAAGTGAATTCACTCTTGGGACAGCCCTTTTTTTTGAACTCAGATAATTGTCCAGCTACAGCGCCCAGTGTACTTCGCCCTTTTCCCTACGATAAGTCAATATCGGATCGGTAACGCTCTCCGTGTTTCCTTTATCTCAGTCAAAGTGCTCCAGTCCATACACCGCTAATCGGGCTCTTCCGTTTTTCTTAGTGCCTGACACCATCGAATCCTTTTCGGTATTCAGATGGAGTGATTCCATTCGTTTTCTTAAATACCTTTGTAAAGTAGTTGACGTCGTTAAAGCCTACTAATGAAGCAATATCTGTGATGGACAGGCTTTCATTCTCCATAATTTTTATGGCTTCATTAATCCTGAGTTTATTGATGTACTCTGTTATCGATTTACCCGTCTCTTTTTTAAATTGCCTAGAGAGTTCGTAACTACTAGATTGGATGGCAGTGGATATGGTATCTAGTCTTAAATCTTGATCTAGATTTAATCGAATATACTCGATTGCTTTTCGAATTAAACGATTGAAATTTTTTAGGGAGAGCTTTTTTACAGCATCACAATATTCATAGTACATTTTCATTTGAAGGTCTGAGAGCTGCTGAATGGAAGACGTCTTTTCTATTTGGATAGCAAATTTTTCTGAAATACTGTCGATATATACAGGATGAAGACCGCCTCTTTCAGCTGAGATTCTTAACACTGTATTGTTTACGAAAGCTAAATTCTTCCTGGAACGTAAAGGGTCATTCGGAATGCGATCAGGGATTTTCTCAAAGAGAAACATATCCTCGTTTAATACTTTATCTAACTTTGCTCGATTTCCACTCTCTACAGCTGACATGAGTTCATTTTGAGTACGATATCTTTCTTCGATAGCAGCAATAGATGGCCTAGATTTTATTTTAACTGCATCGGAAATCATAGGATATTCAGTGTGCAACGAATAATTAATTTTACCTATCGATATCTTTCGGGCGGAAGAATCATTCCGGTTAAAATTTGAGGAAAGATAAGCAAGAAATTCAGCAATTGTTTGTGCTTTGTAGGTACTTATTAAAGGAAGAGATAAATAAAACTGTTCCATTATATGGCTAAGTGAAATGGAGAATTTATTAGTAAAGAGTATGTCATGAATTAATAGGGAAGTAGGTTCCTCGAACAAAAAGGGTCCTACCAAAATACTCCCTATATAGTCCTCCTGGCTATAAAGTTTTGCAGAGATAAAATTAATCTTGTATGAACTCGAATGGAATAGAACATCTGGTGTAGACGGTAAATCATGTAGATTCAAGAAGATATGAAAATTTCCAAAGTATTCTTCTAGAGGTTCGGGCACTTGATTGTGCCCGAACTCACTTATTATCTGTGATTTGTGATCGATAAAAATGGTATCTATATGGGAAAAACTAAAAGCAAAATTGCATAATTTTTCAAGTTCCTGATGAGGCATGCTAACACTTCCTGATTGTCTTTATTATATTCACTTTTTTTATAAACATTTTACTACTATTCGCAAAATATTACGAGACCAAAAAAACGTTTTCATTTATGATTAAAGCATAAATCATCTAATCCTGATTTGTAGATGATAGCAAAAGGTCTGTTGACAACCTATAGAAAAAAGGAGGAACAGTCTAAAGTGAATAATGATTTATTGATTTCGGGGTTTTCAGACGAAATTTCATCTAATTTTGATACCCAGCTTGAGGTTGTCTCAAATTTAGGTATGAAATATATTTCATTACGCGGTATTGATGGGAAAAATATAGGTGACTTTACTGTCGAGGAAATTAAAGAAAATGTTCAACCAAGGCTTCAAAAGGCTGGAATAGGTGTTTCTTCTATCGGCTCACCAATTGGTAAAGTCTTCATCAATGATGAAGACGGCTTTGCAGAGCAAAAGCTAATATTGGACACGCTTTGCCAAATTGCTAACTTTTTAGATTGTAAATATATTCGTATATTCAGTTTTTACATTCCAAAGGGTGAAGACCCAGACCAATATAAAGATGAAGTGATTAACAAACTAAAAGAGTTTGCGTCAATTGCGGAAAAATACAATGTTATCTTATTACATGAAAATGAAAAGGACATCTATGGAGATATTGCAAGACGATGTCATGAGATTTTAATAGAGGTTGGCTCTGCGCACTTTAAGGGGATTTTTGATTTTGCTAACTTTGTTCAGTGTGGTGAGGACACCCAGGAGTGTTTCAATCTTCTTAAGGATGAGATTGTTTATATACACATAAAGGATGCTGTAACATCAGATAGTCAAAACGTTGTCTGTGGAACTGGTGAAGGTAAAATACCTGAATTATTAGCTCTGTTTATTAAGAGCGGCTACAAAGGCTTTTTAACTCTTGAACCACATCTCGTCCTCTTTGATTCTCTAAAGGATTTAGAGCTTGAGGATGCGACCGAGATTATTAAGGACAACAAAGGGCTGGATGGTGCCGGCGGCTATAAGCTTCAATATGAAGCACTTTTAGAAATTCTTAATAAAATTGAAAGCGAGGAGAAGTAAAAATGAAACAGGTAAGATTAGGTATTGTTGGTCTTGGAGCACAAGGTGGAACATACGCTGGATTTATTTCAGAAGGAAAAGTTAAAAACATGGTGATTGGAGCAATTTGTGACAATGACCCAGATAAAAAGGCAGTAGCAGCAGAAAAATATCCTAACGTTCCTTTTTATGACAACTATACTAAAATGCTTGAAAGCGGTGACGTGGATGCAGTCGTGACATGTGTACCGCATTACCTACACCCAGAGATGGGAATCGAAGCTTTGAGCAAAAACATCCATGCATTAGTTGAAAAACCAGCAGGTGTTTATACAAAACAAGTAAAAGAACTAAACGAATTTGCGGCAACAAAGCCAGACTTAACCTATGCGATTATGTTTAACCAAAGAACAAACCCACTTTATCAAAAACTGAAAGAACTAATTGATAGTGAAGAAATTGGTAGTATCCGCCGTACAAACTGGATGATCACTACATGGTGGAGACCACAAGGTTATTACAACCAAAGCGAATGGAGAGCAACATGGGGAGGCGAAGGCGGCGGTGTCCTTGTTAACCAAGCACCACACCAAATCGATTTACTTCAATGGATTTGCGGAATGCCAAAAAAGGTTTCTTCAACTGTTAAATATGGCTACCAACGTGATATCGCTGTAGAAGATGAAGTAACAGCTGTATTTGAATATGAAAACGGTGCAACAGGTGTATTTGTTACTTGTACACATGATGTTCTTGGAACAGACCGTTTTGAAATTTTAGGTGACAATGGAAAAATCGTTGTTGATGACAGCAAAAAAATTACCATCAAAAAACTTCACAAGCCTGAACCAGAAATGAATGCGACAATGAACATGCAAGATGTCATGAGTATTTTCATGGGTGGAGACACTTCAGATATTTATAGCACAGAAGAGATCGTATTCGAAAGTGTATGGGGTGGTCAACATATTGCTGTCTTGGAGAATTTTGCTGCAAATATCTTAGATGGTACACCATTAGTCGCACTTGGAAGCGATGGTATCAATGGAGTTGCCTTGGCAAACGCTATCCACTTATCAAGCTGGTTAGGTAAAGAAGTTGAGCTTCCATTTGACGAAGAATTATTCTTAGCAGAATTAAACAAAAAGATCGAAGAAGAAGGTAAGTATCCTGTAAGAAAATAATCAACACCATTTAAAGAGATAAATCAATCAAACGAACTCATAGCGGTTTAGCAATGAGTTCGTTTGTAAAAGGGGATAGGCTGATGCTAAAAGTAGCAGTAATTGGACTTGGAGATATTTCTAAAATTCATATACCAGCTATACAAGCTAACCCAAATGCTGAGTTAGTGGCAGTTTGTGATAATAATGAATCATTAAAAGATACCGTACCAGGGGTAAACTTTTATACGGATTATCACGAGATGCTTGAAAAAGAAAACCTTGATGTTGTCCATAATTGTCTGCCTCACTATCTACACTATCCTGTAACAAAAGATTGTGTAGAAAAAGGAGTCCACGTTTTTCAAGAAAAGCCGCTGGGCATAAACGCAGAAGAAGGACAGGCACTTGTTCACCTAGAGGATAAACATTGTGATGTTAAAATCGGTGTGTGTCTGCAAAACCGTTACAATGAATCTTTTGAAATGCTTAAGGATATTGTGGATGGCGGCGAATATGGCAAGGTTATAGGCGTAAAAGGATTGGTGGCCTGGTTTAGGTCGAAGGAATATTACGAGGCTAAGCCTTGGCGGGGTCAAAAGAAGTATGCAGGCGGTGGTACAATGATCAATCAAGCTCTTCATACATTAGATTTAATGCAGCTTGTTGGCGGGAAAATTGACTCAATCAGAGGTTCCGTTGACCAATTGTTGGATTATGGCATTGATGTGGAAGATACTGCAACTGCCCATATTCACTTCGCAAATGGAGCAAAGGGATTATTTTTTTCGACAAACGGTAATGCTGTTAATTCTAGTGTTGAGCTTCAGGTGATTTTTGAAAAAGGTAAATTCACCATTAAGGACAGCATTCTTACAAGAGTAAATGAAGAGGGTAAAAAGGAAGAATTGGTAGAGGACGCTAAGCTGCCTGGCTCAAAATTCTATTATGGTGCCAGTCATGCGAAAACGATCAATCAATTCTATTACTGTATTTTGCAGGACAGCCTTGATTATCTTCATGCAAAGGATGCACTCGTTTCCATGCAAATGATCGATGCTATTCTTCTCTCTTCAGAGACAAAACAAAAAATAAAAATGGAGGGATAACCATGAAAAAGGGTAAAATCGGCGTTCAAATGATGATGCTTAAAGGTAAAGTGGATGAGCTTGGTGCCTATGAAACAATGAGAAGAATTCAGGAACTTGGATATCATGCAGTAGAGATTTCCCAAATTCCAATGACAGCTGAAAATGTAGCTGATTTAAGAAAAGCGAGTGTCGACTTTGACATCAAAATTGCTGCGATGTCCGCTGCTTTAGAACCTATGCTGCCTGGTGCACCCGGCGAGACTTTAACGAATGATTTTGACAAAATTGTTACTGATTGTAAGACTCTTGACTGTAATTTCTTACGTATTGGAATGCTGCCTCTAACTTGTATGGGTCATAAAGATAAAATCATGGATTTTATTAAAAAGGCAGAAGAAATGGCTCATAGATTAGCAGAGTATGGAATTGAATTGTATTACCATACACATCACCTCGAGTTCCAAAAATATGATGGTGAATATTTATTAGATATTATTAAAAATAACACCACTAAACTTGGTTTTGAGTTAGATGTACACTGGATTCAAAGAGCAGGTGTCAATCCGGTCGAGTTTGTAAAAAAATACGCTGGCCGTATTTCTTTACTGCACCTAAAAGATTACCGCATCGGACAGATGGATATAAGTGAATTAGACTTTAGCGATATATCTAAATTCATGCAAGTCTTTACGAATACAATTGAATTTGCGGAACTTGGGGAAGGAAACCTTGATATCAAAGCGATTATGGAAGCAGGTTTGGAAAGTGGTGCACAGTTTTTCTTGGTTGAACAAGATGATACCTATGGCCGCGACCCATTCGAATGTCTAGAAATTTCAGCAAATCACTTGAGAAAATTAGGATTTAACGATTGGTTTTAAAATTAGTCGACCATAAAAGTTAGGCAGTAAAAATGGGTGTCAGGCACTAAAGTGTCAGGCACTTTTTTTATCGGTATTGGTAATGAAGACAAAAAAACCAATCCACATGTTAGTTGCGAGAATTGGTTTTAACTGTTTCAGAAAGATTAAATGGTACGTATCCACCATTAAAACGTTTCTGTTTTGTTTCTCTATCTAGATCACACATCTTCGCTTGCAGTTAAACATAACTCTGAAACCCCTAGAAAGTTTTGAATGGCCAAAGCACAAGCTCCCATAATACATGCCTTTTTGCCAAAATCTGAAATAAACAGTTCAGAATAATGGCTAATGGAAGAATTGAGATGCGCTTTAAGTTTTTCAACAGTATTTGGATATAAACGAAGAATTTCACTATTTACCACAATAATTTCAGGATTATAAAGGTTAATTAAATTATTTAGTCCAATAGAAAGGAACAGAATAAATTGAGCCATCTCTTTGATGAAAATAGGATTCTGCTCATTGAAGAGATGATGGCAGTCTTCAAAGTTGTCACCAAGTTCTCTTTGATTCACAGCCAATTTGGTAAAAAAACTCGATTCAGAGGTATATTGTTCCCAACATCCTAAATTTCCACAGCTGCACGGTAATCCATTTGGAACGACAATCATATGCCCGATTTCACCCGCATAACCGTGATATCCTTTGAATAATGCACCGTTGATGATGAAGCCTAGGCCAATTCCAGAATACAAACTGACAGATAATAAGTTTGTACTTTGGTGGTGCTTGTACACATTTTCCGCTATAGAACATAAGTTTGCATTATTTTCGATGTAAACATCGACTCCAATTTCAGCTTCTAAGTCTTTTTTTAAGGTTTTGTTTTGCCAGCCGTGTTGAGGAACAAAATCAATCAATTCATCTTTATTCACGATACCATGTATTCCAATCGCAATTCCCACAAGACCATAATGAGTATGTGCGTATTTACGTTTATAAACTTTTATCTGTTCAATTAATAACTTCAAAATACCATCATAATCAGATACATGCAGTTCAATTATTTCATTCTGGACAGAAGTACCGATTAAATCTGATAGGGCAAATGTAATGGAATGTTTATCTAGGTCGATTCCCAGGACAAAACCTGCCTCACGGTTAACTGAGAGCATAATGGGCCTTCTTCCTAAACTTTTGTGTTCCTGTTGTGTTTCAGTAATGATTTCTTTGTCCAATAACTCTGATACCTGTACAGAGATCGTTGCTTTATTTAATCCTGTAATTTTTGCAAGTTCAGATCTAGATATCAATTTATGCTCAACAATTTTACTTAAGATTAACGATTTGTTCATTTTTTTGATAAATGCGGCATCCCCTGNNCCTGTGAGCATAAAGAACCTCCTTACTTTTTAGGCTGTTATAAACTTTCCTGTTGATTTTTAGCTCCATTCAACAAGGTGCCGAATTAAGAATGAGCTTTAATATAGTTTTTTAAAAGGAAAAATCTCATAGTTATTGACGTAATTTGTCCGTAATGTTATTATACAGGTAATTAGTTTGTTTGGTAAACAAATTCCATAAAAATACTTTTTTATATTTTTTCTGTTTCTTTTGTAAGGGATTACAAGGTGAATTATCGTTTATAACTTTCATCAATACATGGAATAGGATTGAATGAGGAAACTTAAGGGTTAAAAGGAGTGCTGTAAACATGGGGATCCTACAAGAATTATTAAAAGATATTCCAGTTCCTAAAATGGCAAAAGTCAAAGTTAACTTTGATAACAAAAAAATAGATGACCTTGGTACAACCCTGGAAGCGAAACTACAGCAAGAACATATTCAGAAAAAAATCCAGCCTGGAATGGAAATTGCAATTGCTGTTGGCAGCCGGGGACTCGACCGTCTTGTTGAAATGACCGCAGTAACCGTACAGTTTTTAAAGGATTTGGGTGCAAAACCTTTCATTGTACCAAGTATGGGTAGTCACGGGGGTGCCACTGCAGATGGCCAACGTGAAGTTTTAGCACATCTTGGAGTAACTGAAGAAAGAGTCGGTTGCGAGATTCGCTCTTCAATGGAGGTAGTGAAGATTAGTGAACTACCAAATGGATTACCAGTTTATGTGGATAAGTTTGCTTCAGAAGCGGATGGAATCGTTGTGATTAATCGTGTGAAACCACACACAGCTTTTCGGGGACCTGTTGAAAGTGGAATGATGAAGATGATTAGTATTGGCTTAGGGAAGCAAAAAGGCGCGGAAGCCTGTCATCAAATGGGCTTTAGGTATATGGCAGAAAATGTTCCAGCCATGGCGAAAATCATCATGGAAAAGACACCCGTACTTTTCGGGGTTGCAACAGTTGAAAATGCATTTGATAAAGTAGCTATTATTGAAGTACTTACTCCGGAAGAGATTATTAATAAAGAACCAGAACTACAAAAAAAAGCAAAAGAGTTATTACCTAAGCTATTCTTTGACCAATTAGATGTCCTCGTTATAGATGAAATTGGCAAAAATATTAGTGGTGATGGAATGGATCCTAATATTACAGGACGATATCCCACTCCATATGCATCTGGTGGACCTGACGTTAACAAGATGGTGGTACTCGACGTGACTCATCAATCAGAGGGAAATGCCAATGGAGTAGGAACGGCAGACTTTACGACACAAAGGTTGGTAGACAAGATGGATAAAGAAGGAACTTATGCAAATGGATTAACTTCAACCGTTGTTGCTCCTACAAAAATTGCTACGACCTTACCAAATGATAAACAAGCTATCCAAGCTGCGATAAAAACATGCAATATTTTAGATTTTAGAAACGTCAAATTAGTCCGCATTAAAAATACCTTAGTTTTAAGTGAAATTGAAGTGTCTGAGCCTTTACTTGAAAATGTGAAACAGCATCCTAATATGGAACAATGTTCAGATCTTTATGATATTCCGTTCAATGCAGAGGGAAATTTATTTTAATAGAAAAGGGAGAGAAGAAAAGATGTCAAAATTATTTGATTTAGGTGGCAAAGTGGCTGTTGCAATTGGTGGAAATGGTGTCTTAGGATCAGCAATGGCAAAAGGCTTGGCATCACACGGTGCAAAAGTTGCAATTGTAGGACGTAATCTTGAAAAAGCAGAGGAAGTTGTCAAGGAAATTAAGGAGAGTGGCGGAGAAGCTAAGGCATTTTCTGCAGATGTTAGTTCAAAGGAATCTTTAGTGAACGTTGCAAACGAAATTGAACAATGGTCCGGCGGCTGGGACATTCTTTTAAATGCTCCAGGTACAAATAGTGCGACACCATTTTTTGAACTTGATATGGAAGAATGGGACAAAATTATGGATATAAACCTAAAAGGAATTGTGTTAACCTGCCAGATTTTCGCAAAGAAAATGATTGATCAGGAAAGAAAAGGAAGCATCATCAATATCTCATCTGTTTCTTCAACAACACCACTTTCAAGAGTGTTTACGTATTCCGTATCAAAAGCAGGCATTAACAGTGTTACGCAATTTTTAGCACGTGAATTTGCTCCAAATGGTATTCGTGTCAATGCAATTATTCCAGGATTTTTCCCTGCGGAACAAAATCGCAAAATTTTAGACAAAGAACGAATTGAATCAATCATGAGACATACGCCAATGAATCGTTTTGGTGAGGCGGAAGAGTTACAAGGTGCTACTGTGTGGCTTGCCTCTGAGAAAGCGTCTAGTTTCGTAACAGGAACACTCATTCGAGTTGATGGCGGCTTTGGCAGCATGACAATATAATCCAACGTGCACATAAATCAACAGATAAATAAATAAATTAACAATGGCTGACTTTAATTTAGAAAAGGGATAGGGGGAGAAAAGGACCATGCTAACAGAGAAATACAAAAAATTAACGTCTATTCTCCAAGAAATGGAATCCGTGGTTGTAGCATTTTCAGGAGGAGTGGACAGTACTTTTTTATTAAAGGCTGCTGTGGATGCTCTAGGCGCTGATCATGTTCTCGCTGTAACAGCAGACTCTGAAAGCTACCCTTCTAGTGAGCTTGAAGAGGCAAAAGTACTGGCAAATCAAATAGGTGTCAGGCACCAAGTGATTGAAACATCCGAACTTGTAATCCCTGGATATGCAGAAAACAATAAAAATCGATGTTATTTTTGCAAAAGCAGTTTATTTGATCATATACTTCCAGTCATGGAAGAGAAGGGCTTTCAAAATGTGGTGTATGGAGTCATAGCCGACGATATGAATGAATTTCGACCAGGTATGAAAGCGGCTAAAGAAAAGGGGATACGCGGTCCACTCCTAGAAGCTAACCTGTTTAAACACGAAATCAGAGACCTCTCCCGGAAATATGATTTGCCGACATGGGATAAACCATCCTTAGCCTGTCTTTCTTCAAGAATTGCTTACGGAGAATATATTACTAAAGAAAAGTTAACGAAGGTTGAAAAAGCCGAGGCATATATAAAATCACTTGATATCCATCAGGTACGGGTACGGACGCATCAGGATATTGCTAGGATTGAAGTAGAACCAAATGAAATGAAGAAGATTCTTGAACATCATGACTCGATCGTAAAATCATTACAAGGCTTTGGATACAAATATATCACATTAGATTTAATTGGATATCAGAGTGGAAGCATGAATAAGGTGCTGTCTGTTTAAGCGTTCTGCTCTGCAAATTTTGTTTAGGAAAACAAATAAAAAATGGCTTTGGATGATCCAAAGCCTCTTATTTTAAAGATCATATTATAGCAATTAAGGACATTATGAATTCCAATATTACTTATTGTTATGTGAAAAGGAAGATGAAGCATGTCAAGAGAAGTTGTAATTGGACTTGATATCGGAACTACTAGTGTTAAAGCATGTGTATTTGATTTACAAGGTAAATTAATCGCAGTTGCCGAGAGAATGAATACATTCAATTATCCAAAGCAAGGATGGGTGGAACAAAACCCGATTGAGATTGAACAATCAGCTGTACAAGCCATAAAAGAGGCGATCCAAAAAGCAGGTATTGAGAAAAATGAGTTAGTTTCAATTGGATTTTCAGCTGCAATGCATTCACTTATATGTGTAAATGAGCAGGGCAGTCCAATATCTCCGGCCTTAATTTGGGCGGATGGAAGAAGTTATATACAAGCGGAGACATTGATAGAAACAATGGGTAAAGAGATTTATTCAAAGACAGGGACACCGGTTCATCCAATGACACCATTCGTTAAGCTGTTATGGATGAAAGAAACAAAATATGAACCCTACCTTCAGGCAAAGTACTTCATGTCGATAAAAGAGTATATACTCCAAAGCTGGTTTAATCAAAGGGTTATTGATTATTCGATGGCATCTGCAACAGGGTTATTTAATCCTGACACACACACTTGGAATCAAAAATTATTATCTCTAATTGATATTCATGAAGAACAGCTTTCTAGAATTGTCCCGCCCACTGAGATATTAACAGGGATTAATCCTCAAATTGCTGAAGAAATGGGAATAAATTCTGCCCTTCCTTTTGTTATCGGTGCTGCTGACGGGCAATTGGCAAATTTAGGAATTGGAGCGATTCTCCCTGGTGAAGTTGCCGTCTCGGTTGGAACCAGCGGGGCTATCAGGCAAATCACGAGAAGCGTTAAGATAAGTGAAAATCAAGAAACGTTTTGTTATTCCTTTACAGAAAATACCACAATCATTGGAGGGCCAACCAATAATGGCGGGATTGCTTTACAATGGTTAAAAGAACTTTTGAATGACCCAAGAGACTTCTCTGAATTCCTTGCGGAAGCCGAAAAGGTTCCACTTGGTGCAGACGGAGTTATCTTTCACCCTTATTTAAATGGCGAACGAGCGCCGATTTGGAATCAACGGGCAAAAGGGAACTTCTTTGGATTATCTGTTACACATAAAAGAGAACATTTTATCCGTGCAGTACTAGAAGGTATTACCTTTAACCTCTATCAAATAGGCAAGGCATTAGAGCGGTTAGCTGGGAAACATCAAAAGATATATGTTAACGGTGGTTTATCTAGGTCTCCATTCTGGCTGCAAATGATGGCTGATGTATTCGAAGCGGAAATTTATGTGCCAGAGAGTTATCACAGTGCCGCATGGGGTGCAGCTTGGACGGCTTTAGTGGCAGTAGGGAAAGTTAATTCATTTGAAGAAATTAAAAAGAATATACCAATGGGTGAAGCAATTGTTCCGAATGTAGAAAATAGTGAAAAATATAGAATTATTTATGAGAAATATGAAAGTTTGGCAAGTGGGATGTCAAAATATTTTTGAAGCTAAATAAGGGGGGGAACGAATGCTTGAAGAGATTCTAGAGCAAGTTCAAAGAGGAACCCTAAGTATCGAAGAAGCCAAATTGAAATTAGCAACATTTGAAAATTTGGGATTTGCAAAAGTGGACCATCATCGCAAGAAACGCCAAGGCTTCCCAGAGGTTGTATACGGTGAAGGGAAAACGACAGAGCAAATCATTTCGATTATCCAAGTGTTAAGAGCACGTAACACACAAGTACTCGCAACGCGAATTTCCAAAGAAAAGGCAGAAATTATCCAAAAATCATGCCCTGAATTTATCTACAAAGAAGAAGCGCAAATCCTTTTTTGGAAAGAAGACCATGTTAATGAAAATTCGCAGCAAGGGTATATTGCTGTGATTTGTGCAGGTACCTCGGATTTACGGGTTGCCGAAGAAGCGGCTGTTACAGCTGAAGTACTAGGCAGCAAGGTCCATCGTATCTATGATGTTGGAGTTGCTGGAATTCATCGCCTGTTAAGCCACGCGGAAGAAATTCAAAATGCCACTGTCTCTGTTGTAGTTGCAGGTATGGAAGGGGCGCTTCCAAGCGTAGTTGGCGGACTTGTTTCACATCCTGTTATTGCGGTCCCAACAAGTGTTGGGTATGGGGCAAATTTCAATGGATTATCTGCCTTATTAACCATGTTGAATTCATGTGCATCAGGGATTAGTGTCGTGAATATTGATAATGGGTTTGGCGGGGGATATAACGCAGTATTAATTGATCAACTTGCACAAAAAGGGGCAGGGAAAAATTGAAGACACTTTATTTTGATTGTTTTTCAGGTATCAGCGGAGATATGGTCATTGGAGCACTTATCGATGCGGGGGCAGATCCCGAGCGGCTAGTGGAAGAATTAAAAAAACTTCATATAGATGATGAGTATACGCTGACATGGAAAAAGCTAGTGAAGAATGGGATTACAAGTATAAAATTTGATGTGGTGTTAGTGAACAATGACCACTCGCATGGTCATGATCACCATTATGCCGATGATCAACACCACGACCATGAACACCACCATCATCATGATCATCACCATGCCCATGAGCACCACCATGCCCATGAACACCACCACCGAGCATATAAAGACATTGTTGAATTAATTGAGGGTGCTGGTTTTGCAGAAACTGTGAAAGAAATGGCATTAAAAATCTTTAAAAAAATTGGTGAAGCGGAAGGACACATCCATGGAGTTCCATTAGAGAGGGTCCATTTTCATGAAGTAGGGGCAGTAGATTCGATTATTGATATTATCGGTGCAGCTATCTTAATTCATCAATTAGAGATAGACGTAATAAAATCCTCGCCTATCCCAGTGGGAACAGGCCGTATTCATATAGATCATGGGATTTATCCTGTCCCTGCACCTGCCACTTTAGAAATACTAAAAGGTGTACCAATTGATCAGACAGATATTAGAGCGGAGTTAACCACACCGACAGGTGCAGCGATCGTCTCTGTTCTTGCGGAGGAATTTGGTACCATTCCTTCAATAAAGATAAATTCAATTGGCTACGGAGCAGGAACAAAAACGTTTAAAAGCCACCCCAATGTACTCCGTGTCATAATCGGTGAATAAGCTTATTGTCTGTTTCTTAATGTAGTAAGGGTCCTGCACATATGTAAAAATGCTGAACGAAAGGAGTTTGTCTAGTGGTATTACATCCTTCGAATCATGAACATATCGATGAACAAATGGTCAAAATGGAGGTTAACCTTGATGATATTCCTGGAGAATGGCTTGGCTATGTAATGGACCTGCTTTTTGAGGCTGGGGCAAATGATGTTTTTTATTCACCGATTTATATGAAAAAAAATAGACCGGGTGTATTACTTCAATTACTTTGTTCACAGAAATACGTATCTAAAATTAAAGAAATTCTTTTTATGGAAACCACAACACTAGGGGTCCGTTATTACCCTTTAACGGTACATCGGTTGGAACGAATGTTTAGGAAGGTTCCAACAGAGTGGGGGCCTGTGACCGTAAAAGAAGGAATGTATAATGGACAAGTCGTGCAAAGTGCTCCAGAATTTGAAGAATGCAAAAGCATTGCACGACTTCATAACATTCCCTTGAAAATGGTTTACGAAATGGTCTGGAAGGCTTTGGGCAGTGAAGAAACAAAGTCTAAAGAGTAAGTACCCCCTCTCTATAGTAAGGAAGCATACAATTCTAATAGATTTGGAGTGTCAAAAAAATATGAAAACATTAGTAAATGAAACAAAACTTGATCAATTAGCAATTAATACAATTCGTACTCTTTCCATTGATGGGATCGAAAAGGCCAACTCTGGCCATCCCGGTATGCCTATGGGTTCAGCACCAATGGCTTACACGCTTTGGGCAAAAGAAATGAATCATAACCCATTGAATCCGAACTGGTTTAACAGAGACAGGTTTGTTTTATCAGCTGGTCATGGATCAATGCTTTTATATAGTTTATTGCACTTATTTAATTACGATGTGACTATTGATGATTTGAAAAACTTCCGTCAATGGGGAAGCAGAACACCTGGTCACCCTGAATTTGGTCACACTCCTGGGGTAGAAGCAACGACAGGGCCATTAGGACAAGGGGTTGCTATGGCTGTGGGGATGGCAATGGCGGAAAGACATCTTGCAGCTACATACAACAAAGAAGGATACGACGTTGTTAATCATTACACTTATAGTATTTGTGGAGACGGCGACTTAATGGAAGGTGTATCAGCTGAAGCAGCATCCCTGGCAGGCCACCTTAAACTTGGTAGATTAATTGTCATGTATGATTCAAATGACATTTCATTGGACGGCGATTTGCATTTATCCTTCTCTGAAAGTGTGGAGGATAGATTCAAAGCTTATGGCTGGCAAGTAATTCGTGTGGAAGATGGAAATGATACTGATGCGATTCAAAAAGCATTACAAGAGGCAAAAGCAGACTTGAATCGCCCTACTTTAATTGAGGTTAAAACCGTGATTGGTTATGGTTCTCCAAATAAAGCTGGAAAATCTGCATCTCACGGGTCTCCACTAGGTAATGAAGAAATGAAGTTAACAAAAGCTGCATATAATTGGAACAATGAAGAGCCATTTTACGTTCCTGAAGAAGTAAAAGATCATTTCAACAAATTTACACAAGATGGACGACTCAAAGAAAATGCCTGGTATGAATTATATACGAGCTACAAGAATGACTACCCTGAACTCGCTGCACAATTTGAAGCGGCTATCATTGGAGAGCTTCCTGCAAATTGGGAAGACGCTTTACCAGCTTTTACTGCAGGTGAAAAAATCGCGACTCGTGTATCATCAGGGAAAACCCTGAATGCGCTAGCTAATGTCGTCCCACAATTTCTTGGGGGGTCTGCCGATTTAGCAGGATCGAACAAAACACTTATTACATCAGAAAAAAATTACTATATTGATAGCTATGCAGACCGCAATATTTGGTTTGGAGTTCGGGAATTTGCGATGGGTGCTGCACTGAATGGAATGTCGCTACATGGTGGAGTGAAAGTATTTGGTTCAACCTTCTTCGTATTCTCTGACTATTTACGTCCAGCGATTCGACTTGCAGCATTAATGAAGCTTCCAGTTACTTATGTTTTTACACATGATAGCATCGCTGTAGGCGAAGACGGGCCTACTCATGAACCAGTTGAGCAGTTGGCTGCATTACGTGCAATGCCAGGAATTTCTATTCTTCGCCCTGCAGATGCGAAGGAGACAGTTGCTGCTTGGAGATTAGCATTGGAAAGCACAGATACTCCGACCGCACTAGTATTAACACGTCAGGACCTGCCAACCCTAGCACTTGGGCAGCAAACGGTTTATGAAGGTGTTAAAAAAGGCGCTTATGTTGTTTCGGAAGCAAAAGGCGAAGCTAGTGGATTATTGCTTGCAACAGGTTCAGAAGTAGCTTTAGCAATAGCTGCTCAACAAGAGCTTGAAAGTGAAGGGATTTTTGTATCAGTCGTCAGTATGCCAAGTTGGGATCGCTTTGAAAAACAATCACTTGAATATAAAGAGGCCATTCTGCCTAAGAATATGAAAGCACGACTTGCTATTGAAATGGGTTCATCCATTGGTTGGAGAGAATATATTGGAGACACCGGCCGTGTTATCGCCATTAATCAGTTTGGTGCATCTGCACCTGAAAGTATTTTACTAGAGAAGTATGGGTTCACAGTTGACAATGTTGTTAAATCTTTTAAAGAACTTAACAATTAAGACTTTAAAGTTACGTCCTATAATGAAATGGCTGCCACATAAATGGCAGCCATTTCATTATATCCATTTAATCTCTTGGACTAATTGTTGTCTAAACAATTGGATTAAAAATTCATTATAGAAGTCTTTTCTAACGATAATCTGAATCTTATTATTTGGATGAATATATATATGGATATCAGTTAGAATGGTATTCGAATTAAAATACTCGCGGATTTTCTCTATTTCTTTCTTCCAATTGTTATCAAAAAAGGTTAATGTAAATTCAAAATCATCTCCGTTAACTTCTTCTTTCAAATCAAGAATTTGATCGTTAAACTTATACGCTATATTCATCTTACTCCCCCTAAATTAGATATCTTAAATATATGTAAACTGTACTGATTAGGATTGATAAAATCATTAAAGGAAAGGCAATTAACAAGAATTTTCCAAAAGTAATCGGATGCCCTTCCTTTGCTGCTAGACCAGCAACAATCACATTGGCACTAGCGCCAATTAATGTGCCATTCCCGCCAAGACATGCCCCTAAGGATAAACTCCACCAGAGTGGCTCTAAATTAGTAATTCCAAGTTCCCCCATATCTTTAATCATCGGAATCATGGTTGCGACAAATGGAATATTATCAATAAATGCGGATGCAATAGCACTAACCCAGAGAATTAAGATCGATGTAGATGTAACATCTCCTCCGGTCAGGTGGACAGAGTAATCTGCTAATAACGAAATGACCCCAGTTTCTATCAATCCTGATACCAATACAAAGAGTCCGATAAAGAAGAAAATGGTCGTCCATTCTACTTTTGAAAATGCTTTATCTAAATATTTTTCCCCGGTTAAAAGAAGTAACAGAAAGGCCCCGGCTAATGCAACAGTAGCAGATTCAACGTGAAAAAGCTGATGGAGGAAAAACCCAATAATAGTGAACGAGAGAGCAATTAATGACTTAATTAATAACTTTGTATCTGTTATTTCTTCCTTTTCATCTAAGTCCATTAAATTGGCCTTTAATTCATCTGTTGTACGAAGCTGCTTACGATAAATGAATGCTAAGATTCCAATATTAACAAATAAGATAAAGAAAGATATCGCCGTAAGATTATTAATAAATGCCATAAAGGTAAGTTCCTTCACAGCGCTGCCGAGCATGATATTCGGAGGGTCGCCAATCAGCGTTGATGTTCCACCAATATTAGAGGCAATCACTTCAGTTATTAAAAAGGGAATTGGATTAACCCGTAATTGTCTCGTGATACTGAATGTAACTGGAACCATTAATAGCACTGTTGTTACATTATCTAAAAAGGCTGACCCCAATGCCGTAATCGTTCCGAGCACCAGCAAAATTTTTAAGGGATCTCCTTTCACTTTTTTGGCTGACCAAATAGCTATGTATTTGAATAGGCCTGTCTCAGAAGTTATTGCAACGATGAGCATCATGCCGGTCAATAATCCGAGAGTATTAAAATCGATATGATGAAGGGCCTTTTCCTGTCCAACAATTCCTAGTAATACCATTATAATTCCGCCTGTCATGGCAATAATCGTACGATGGATCTTTTCTGTGACGATAAAGGCATAGGTGATTAAAAATACACCTAATGCGATTAGTGCTTGTGTTGACATGTTGTAACCTCTTCTCCCAAGTTTTTTAATGGAAACACCTATGAAAAACGACAAAAAGGAGCCTGTGTGACAGACTCCCCCAATAGATATTCCATATATATTTTCAACATAATTTTATAAAACTAAACTTTAAATGTAAAGAAAAGTTTAACCTTAAAGCCCCAATTTATTAATGTAATCAATTGTTTCCTGATGCTCTGGTTTAACTAACTGATATAAACGTTTATCCTTCTTGACAAGGGGTGTTCCATCATCATTAGCAATAGGTCTTGTTAAGGATATCCCATTTAATACCACCCAGTTGCCATTGAGTCTTTTAAGTTTGAGATCAATAATCCCCAAACGACTACCGAAAGCTCCCGCCATCACGACTGGTTTTCCATTTATTTGTCCCGTTTCAATGTTGGTGTTGGGAGAGTGTTTAAATACAGGCCCTGGGAAGACATTATGGGCATGCCCCGCTAATACGACATCAATTCCAGGAATTTTGGTTAAATAATAGACAGCATTTTCCGATTCTGCACTATAGGCCTCATAGCTGATACCTGTATGGGCTAGAGCAACAATAATATCTGCCCCTTTTGCTTTCATGATTGGGATAAACTCATTTGCAGCATCAACAATTGGTTTAGCAATAACCTTACCTTCAAGATTAGCTTTATCCCACTTCATAATTTGTGTCGGCATAAATGCAATTACCCCAATGTTTAGTTTATGTTTCTCCCCATTCTGGTCCCTCACATTTCTTTTCAAAATGACATAGGGCTTAAAGTAGGGCTTTTTCTTTTTTACAGAGAAAACATTCGCATTGAGGACTGGCATCTTAGCTCCTTTTACAACCGCATTTAAGAATTCTAATCCATAGTTAAATTCGTGATTACCAATGGCAACGGCATCATAGCCTAAAAAATTAAAAGCACGATAAACAGGATGGATTTTTCCTTTATGGATTCCTCTAATTCTGGCCAAATATTCACCAAGAGGATTCCCTTTAAGATGGTCCCCATCATCAAACAGTAAAGAATTTTGGACTTCCTTTCTTGCCTTCCGGATAAGAGTGGCTGTTTTGACTAGGCCAATTCGGTTGTCTACTTTTGTTTGATAATAATCATAATTGACTAAAGATGCATGTAAATCAGTCGTTTCTAAAATACGTAAATCAACGACTCCTTGATTGACTTGAGTATTCTCAGCTTTAATCGAATTGGAAGGATGACATAGCCCAAATAGGGAGAGGATGATAAGAAAAATAAAAGTTTTTCTGTTCAATTAGATTACCCTCCTTCATAAATCTTGCATTAAAGGTAATCTTAGTATTCGTTTTCCGACCAGAATTATGATGCTTTTTGACAATCAAGAGGAAGAGCCAGTCTGTTGTGATTAGGCTGGCTTTTTTCTCTTCATCAACTGTTTTTTATTTCTTAGGCCAAAAAACCACCAGTTCCAATCGCCAAGTAGTTTCATCAGTGCAGGAACTAACACCATCCTCACAATGGTTGCATCAATCAAGATAGCAATGGCAATACCCACTCCTAACTGTTTAACTGGCATGACGGCAGTAAAGGCAAATGCTCCGGTGACGACGATCATAATCGCAGCGGCAGAAGTAATAATTTTACTCGTATAGGTTAATCCAGCAATGGTCGCTTCACTGTTATCCCCGGTTTTTAAATAAAATTCCTGAATTCTGGATATAAGAAATACTTCGTAATCCATCGAAAGTCCAAAAACCAGAGTGAACACAAAAACAGGTAAAATTAACGCAATATCTACAGGTGTGATGCCAAAATGACCCTGCTGGAAAATCCAAACAAGGATTCCAAAGGTGCAGCTTAGGCTTAATACGTTCATCAGAATCGCTTTTAGAGGAATGAGAATGGACCGGAAAGCGGCCATTAATATGATAAATGTAGAAACCACAATTAATAATAGTCCGTCTGGTGCTTTTTGGTATATTTCAGAAAAAATTTCTTGCTCAAATTTAATCGCCCCGCCAAATGAAGCGTTTAAACCTAAATCTCGATTAGACCAATCACTAACCCATTGTCTTGCTTTAGCGGAATGTTCCCCAGTTTTTAAATTTACCTCGATGAGCATTTTATTATCTCTAATAAAATAATCCAAAATCGGGGCAATCTCAGTTTGATCCCCATGAGTGAGTGCTTGATAAAGTTGGTTCTCGTCCTTTAATCCAGTTGCGGAAAAAGGTGAGGTTACGGAATTCACAAGTGTATCTTTTTCAAAGTTTTTAACTACTTTATTTACTTTTTCAAGATTGTTTAGATTAAGGATGTTACCTTTTGATTCAAGGACGACGATTACCTTTTTGTCATCGCTCGTTTCATTAGATACAAAATGATCTTTATAAGTTTCTAAAGCAATTCTTGATGGGTAATCTGGCGGCAGGGACTCGGTACCAGGGATGGCTAAAATCATTTGTTTAACTGGAATCAATCCAGCTAGGAGAAGAGCCAGGGCCGCTACAGTCATAAGAATTGGGCGTTTCATGACAAATTTAGCAAACTTGTGCCAAAAACTTATCGATTCCTTGTCAACTGCTGGCAAAATGCTTAATTTGTTGATCTTAGTTCCCAACACTCCAAGCAACGCAGGAAGTAAGGTTAATGCACAAACGGCAGAAATTAACACAACGGTCATTCCGCCAAGTGCGACATTCTGAAAAATATCTATTTTGATAAACCATAACGCTGATAGACCAATAAAAACACAAAGTCCTGAAAAGATAATGGAACGGCCGGCAGTTGAAACGGTTATTTCAAGAGCATCCTTAACCGATTTTGTTTTCAATTCTTCTTTATAACGATTAATAAATAATAAGGCAAAATCAATACTTAGTGCTAACCCAATCATCGGTACAATATTTAAAATAAAGATCGTTAAATTAGCGCCATAGCTAAAAAAGTATACGGCTCCCATGGTACATAATATCGAAACGACACCAATGACGATCGGGAGCGATGCCGCAATGAGACCGCCAAAGGCTAGGATAAGAACGACTAAAGCAATAGGCAGACCAATCATTTCCGCTTTCGCTAAATCCTCTTGGCTAGCAGTATTAAGGTCTTGAACAATAATGGGTTCCCCTGTCATTGTAACCGTTAGACCCTTTCTATTAACGAGTAAAGTCTTTAATTCGTTGATTTCTTTTCCCAGGGTGTCTGCCTCTTTGTTAAAAGTAATAATCCCATAGGCATATTGATCTTTAATCATTCCTGTATGTTCCAAAGGGGAAATAATTTGCTTTCTGTTATCATAATCTTTTATTTTTTCAAAGTTGGCTAAAATAAATTTCCTGAAATCCAAATTACTAACGGTTTTGTCTTTTTCAAAAACAAGGATAATCGAGGATTTAGCATGACCAAATTCTTCTTCGAGAAGTAGACGTGTTTTATTATATTCACCTTTATACTCAAAACCATTTCCGCTAAGGACGGACGGCAGTTTGGTCGCAAACAATCCTAATAGGAGAATAACCAATGTCCACATTACGAGTACCACCTTACGATTTCGGAAAATAAATCCGCCCATATTCTGCACAGAATCGCCTCCTTAACAGGAATCATTTTTCATTATAAAAGTAAAGATACATATCAATAGCGGATTCTAAATTCGTCAATCTGACCCGATATTTCTTAATAAATGTTCCCCATAATAACTGCTTAAAATGCATTTTCCTGCTTAGCTTCTTTAAAATGAATTGAAATAAAATTCATGCTAACTTTTACAAATGTAAAATTACCGTGATATCGAATATTTTTTTTGCTACAATAAAGAGAAAATATTAAATGTAAGGTGATAACAGTGGATCGTGAAAAATTAACGAAAGTCATTGAAGCAGCCAAGCTCTATTATCTATTGGATCATAATCAAAATGAAATTGCCAAAAAATTAGGCGTTTCCCGGCCCACTGTGTCGCGTTTATTGCAGCAGGCAAAAAGTGACGGTATTGTCCAAATCAAAATATTAGATCCTACGGAAGATGTTGAGAATCTTGCGACAGAACTTGAAAAAAAGTTCAAATTGAAAAAAGCAATTGTCGTTTCGATTCCACAATATGAAGATCACATGATAAAAAATTACCTTGGGGAAAAAGCAGCCATTTATCTAGATGAAATTGTTAAAGATGATGACATTATTGGGGTAACATGGGGAACGACTCTTTACCATATTGCAGTTGAATTAAGGCAGAAATTTGTAAAAGGGGTAAAAGTCGTTCAACTAAAGGGTGGTGTAAGTCATGCGGAAACAAATACGTATGCATCAGAGATTTTATATCTTTTTGGTAAGGCATTTCATACAACACCACATAATCTCCCACTTCCAGCGATAGTGGACCATGTTGTTGTAAAACAGGCAATGGAGGCAGACCGTCATATTCGAAAAATCCTTGAACTTGGCAGTCAGGCAAATATTGCCGTATTTACAATTGGTCCAATTAAAACAGATTCTTTATTATTCCAGTTAGGCTATTTTACTGAGAGTGACTTGGAATCCCTATATGGAAAAGCTGTGGGAGATATTTGTTCACGTTTCTTTGATGAAAACGGGCTAATATGTAATGATAGCCTGAATGATCGAACCCTTGGAGTAAAATTGGACGATTTAAAGAAAAAGGATCAATCCATTCTTGTAGCAGGCGGGCCGAATAAAATTGAGGGAATATACGGTGCTCTAAAAGGCGGGTATGCAAATGTCCTCGTTACAGACCAATTTACTGCACAATTCTTGCTTGATAAAAATTAACCAAGAAAAAATTTTACATTTGTTCATAAATGTATTTACAAATGTTCAGTCGGTTTGATATAGTTACATTGTGATATACGACATTAAAATTTTATATATAAATTTTGACTTTGAGGGAGACGAAAAATATGACACAGAATGTAGTAGGAATGATTGATCATACATTATTAAAAGCAGATGCAACAAAAGAAGAAATTGTAAAATTAGTGGAAGAAGCAAAGGAATATTTATTTGCGTCTGTGTGTGTTAATCCTACTTGGGTTCGTACAGCCGCTGAAATGCTAGCCGAGACTAAAGAAGTGAAAGTATGTACAGTAATTGGTTTTCCTCTAGGGGCAACTACACCTGAAACAAAAGCATTTGAAACAAAAAATGCTATTGAAAATGGAGCCAATGAAATCGATATGGTTATTAATGTTGGAGCACTAAAAGATAAGCAAGACGATTTGGTGGAAAGGGATATCCGTGCGGTAGTCGAGGCTGCTAAAGGAAAAGCATTGGTCAAAGTAATCATCGAAACTTGCCTGTTAACTAAAGAAGAAAAAATGAGAGCATGCGAAATTTCTGTTAAGGCTGGGGCAGACTATGTAAAAACATCTACAGGTTTTTCTACAGGTGGAGCCACTGTCGAGGATATTCGTTTGATGCGTCAAACAGTCGGTCCAGAAATTGGTGTGAAAGCTTCTGGTGGTGTTCGAAGCCGTGAAGACGCACTAGCAATGGTTGAGGCAGGAGCAACTCGTATTGGTGCAAGTTCTGGTGTTTCAATCAGTAAAGGTGAGCTTTCATTAAGTAATTACTAAAAAATCTATTGTGAGGTTAATTCGATGAGAGACGTAATAATGGCATTAATTGCAGGTTTAATAGTTGGTATGTTGTTTAAATTTTTAAAACTTCCACTACCTGCTCCCCCAGTATTTTCAGCAGTAGTAGGTGTTTTCGGGGTCTATTTTGGCGGCGTGCTTCTTGAATGGATTACTAAAATAGTGCAGCATTAATTTCCTTGGCGGAGCGTGAACATGATGGAAAAGAAAGACCTAATTGTAGAAGCAAATAAAGCAAGAGAGTTTGCATATGTACCATATTCAAAATTTAAAGTTGGTGCAGCACTATTATCTAAAGATGGTCAAGTATTCCACGGCTGCAACATTGAAAATGCGGCTTACGGTATGACAAACTGTGCAGAGCGAACCGCTTTGTTTAAAGCGTATTCGGAAGGAATTACAGAATTTGATTCGCTCGTGGTCGTTGCAGACACTGATCGCCCAGTTCCACCATGTGGTGCCTGTCGTCAAGTGATTTCTGAACTTTGCGATGATGAAATGGAAGTTGTGCTTACAAATTTAAAAGGTGATATTCAAAAGGTTCTAGTAAAGGATTTACTTCCTGGGGCTTTTTCACCAAAAGATTTAACTAAATAAGTCTAGAGAAGTTTATCCGAGTGATAAACTTCTTTTTTTTGAAGAGAACATTCCCTTGAATTGGCAACTACAATATGGAGCATAATATACATAAAAAAATTAAGGGATGATTCCATGATATATATTTATAATGATTATGGCGGGACGCATACAACTTCTTTAGCTGCGGCCTACCATTTAAAAAAATTACCTCAATCCGAACGAAAACTGACAAAGGAAGAAATATTAAGTGTAAAGTATTTCAATAAATTAACGAAAGCTGATTTTGGAAAGCTTATTTTCCATGGAGTGGATGAAGATGGAAATTCTGTTTATACGCTTGGACGGAAAAGAAACAAATATGTTGTTCCTGCATTAAAGGAAATGTGTTTATTGCTGCAAAAAAAATTTAAATTTGAAGAAAAAATTGTATTCTCCAACACTTCACCAACGGTCCCATTTGCCATGTCCATGGGTGGATTTTTTTCGAGGGGATTAAAAATTGATTTTATAGGTGTGCCATTATTAGTTATAGGTGCAAAACAATGTTGTGATAATATATATAGGTTAGTTGAAAATACAAAAGAAATGGGGAGAACAACTTACGCAGAAAATATCATCATTTTAGAGAATGAAATGTATAAATAGGTGGGGAGATTAGCTTGAAAAAGAAAATAGGTTTTATTGGGGCGGGAAAAATGGCTCAGGCAATGATGGAGGGTATGGTTAACTCATTGACGATTCCAAACGAGAACATCATGGCGAGTGCTAAGACAATTGAAACGACAACATTGATCGAACAAAAATATGAAATACGCACTTCTTTACATAATAGAGATGTTGCAACGTTTGCTGACATTCTTATCATTGCGGTGAAACCAGATCTATATTCGATTGTAATTGAAGAAATCAAGAATGATATTAAACAAACGGCAATCATTGTAACGATTGCTGCTGGAATTACTTTAAAGGATATTGAGGATTCATTTGGTTTCCAGGTAAAGTCGATTAGGACAATGCCGAATACTCCATCTGTAGTGAGTGAAGGTATGAGTGTGATATGTGCGAATGAATATCTCACCGAAAACGAGATTGTTGAGGTGGAGCATTTGTTTCAGACCTTTAGTAAGACCGAACGGCTGGAAGAAAAGCTTATGGATGCTGTTCCTGCTATCAGCGGCTCCTCCCCTGCATATGTTTATATGTTAATCGAAGCGATGGCAGATGGAGGAGTAAGGCAGGGAATACCGAGGAATAAAGCGTATCGTCTTGCTGCTCAAGCAGTTCTTGGGGCTGCAAAAATGGTTCTTGAAACGGGTAAACATCCTGGTGAGTTGAAAGATAATGTGTGTACTCCTGGTGGAGCAACGATTGAAGCAGTTGCTACCCTAGAAGAAAAGCAATTTCGGGGTTCAATTATGGCAGCAATGGACAGCTGTACGAATAAAGTGAAAAACCTTATATAAAAGAAATCTCGGGATCCAGCTCTATGGATCCTTTTTTTAACTTTTTTAAACTCTTTAAGAAAGGCTCTTTTCGTAAACTTTGTTGCCTTAGAAGCTTAATAAGGGTCATTTATTAAGTTTCTAGGCAATTTTCGCAAA
>NZ_JBALOS010000122.1:25325-32774 GCF_036962765.1 Neobacillus drentensis | reverse complement strand
TGCCACGAAGCATCTAGTTATACGAGTTGATGAACTTATACGAAAAACAACAATCTATGCGAAAATAGCCTTAAGAAAAAAGGGAATAGTAAGAGAAATGAATCAAATATAGAGAAAGTCTGTTCATTTATATTGAATGGTTTTCAATCAGGGAGTAGATCGTTTATGGAATTAAATAATGATAAAAAATTACTTTTCAACAAACAACTTCGTCAAGATGAAAATGTGCCCCTCATCCAAATTATTGACGAGGATGTTTCGTTCCTAATCCTAGTAAAGGAAAAACTCGAAGAACAGGGTTGGATGGTGGTTGCAAATACGGAAGCTCAAAAGGCTATTTCACAGTACTTCGATTTAAGTCCCGATTGTGTAATAATTGATCAACACTTACATAGTATTAATGGTTTCCGAATTCTTGATGAATTACAAAATCATAACAAACAACAATTTGTTCCTAAAATTATTACCAGTCAAATAAATGAACGAGAAGCAAGATTAACTGCCTATAAATTAGGAGCAGATGATTTTATAGAGAAACCAATTGATATGGAAGAATTGACCGTTCGAATTGAGCGTCTGTTAAAAAGAAAGAAACTATTTGACCAATTCGTATTTTTGGATGAGTTGACTCCCCAGGAAAATACTAAAAAAACCTTGTACATTTCGGTCATTGATGACGATGCTATTATTAGAACAATGCTAATAAGAATACTTAAAATTATGGACTTTGATCATTATGAACTA
Organism: Neobacillus drentensis; assembly: GCF_036962765.1. Taxonomy (GTDB): domain Bacteria; phylum Bacillota; class Bacilli; order Bacillales; family Cytobacillaceae; genus Neobacillus; species Neobacillus drentensis_C. The sequence continues at coordinate 32,030 of NZ_JBALOS010000122.1, read as the reverse complement.
GACCTTGAAGCATTTGAAGATGGTCTTCAATTTTTTGAATCAAAACGCTTAGAGAAAATAGGAGAACACTTTTTAATACTTGATGGTGTTATGCCTATCATGGATGGAATTGAAATCCTGCAAAAAGTAAAAAAAATTGAAAAAAGAAGAAATATTCATGTTCTGATGCTGACGGGGAGAAAAAGTGAGACGGATATTGAGCGGGCGTTAAAGCTTGGTGCTGATGATTATGTGACCAAACCTTTCAGTATAAAAGAACTTCAAGCAAGGATAGAACGGTTAATTAAAAGGATGAAGTAGAATGCTGAAGAATGAGTTATTTTTCCTAACAATTCTAACGATAACTATTTTAGGGTTATTGATGGTTTTGCTTGTGTACTTATCGATACGGAAAGCAATAGATATTAAAAACAGAAAGACCATTGAGCGATATATCGAAAAACATCAGTCAAACCTTTTTACAATGATCACGGAGGGAGGTTATTCAAGGAGGATAAATCCTGAATCAGTTCTTGAACAGAAGGCAATCGAAGAGCTCCTAAGCAGATATAGTAATGTTTTAGAAGGCGATGATGAAAAGAAACGTTTATCCGAATTAGCAACAATGTATTTAGCAGAGTATTATCGAAAGCTGCTTAAAAGCAAGCGATGGAGTCAACGGATGAATACTCTCTATCATATTGAGGATTTCAATCTAAAGCTCCTGATCAAAGATATTTACATGCTAACAACGAAGAAACAACTTTCTCACGAAGAACTTATTCATACACTTAGAATCCTTGCCTTATTCCAATATGAATATTTATTTGATATGTTAACATCCAACTTCAATTCTTTTTCTGAATTTGAGTACCGTCATATATTAGTACGCCTCGAGCAACAACAATTCGACCAATTTATTCTTCATTTTCATAAAAGCAGTCCACCATTACAAAAAGCAATTCTTGATGTAATTTCGATAAAAAGAGAAATAAGTTATCTTCCGTTTCTTGAAAGTATTTTTTCAGCCTATAAAGGGGAAATCAGGATCCGAGCCTTAAAGGCATTATCTGTAATAGGCTATGTAAAAAATACAGAACCCTACTTAGAACTTCTTTATTCTACCAAATGGGAAGAAAGAATGGTTGCCGCAAAACTAATTGGTTCATTAAAAGAAGTCAAAGGGATTTCAAGATTAATTGAACTTTTGCATGACCAAACGTGGTGGGTTCGTTCACAGGCTGGACAATCAATCTGCCAATTTCCAAATGGGCACCAAATTTTGCGGGAAGTATTAGAAACATCAAACGATACATTTGCCAAGGATATGGCATGGGAATGGCTGCATAAAGGGGTATAGACGACAAATGACAATTTTTGAGTGGGGCAATGTTGTAACGGTTTTTGCTTGGTTTATCGCTGTATATATGGTGATTGTCATTTCTTTTTACTCTGTTATTTTGGTTATCTCTTTTATTCAATTGCGGAAGGAATACCAACTCGATAGAGTCAAAGCATATGAAGATTACTCAGATGATTTTTATGTCAAACCCGTTTCAATTATCGTACCTGCATACAATGAAGAAGCAGGTATTATTCAAAGTGTACGTTCATTATTAAGCATTAATTATCCTACATTTGAAGTGATTGTAGTTAACGATGGTTCAACCGACCACACACTTGAAAGTGTGATAGAGCACTATGAGATGAAGGAAATAAAAATAGCGGTTAGAAAGCAAGTGGATACAAAACCTATTGGAAGGATTTATCAATCAGCCATTTTATCAAATTTGTTTCTTATTGATAAGGAAAATGGGGGAAAGGCAGATGCACTTAATGTCGGTCTTAACTTTTCCCATTACCCATATTTTTGTTCTTTAGATGGCGATTCTGTTCTTGAGCCGGATGCTTTTTTAAAGGTAATGAAACCTATAATAGATTCAAATGAAGAAGTTATTGCTTCGGGTGGAAGTGTAAGAATCGCGAACGGCTGCCAAATCAAAAACGGGCATATTCAAAAAATCGGGTTATCCAATAACCCATTGGTCGTAATGCAAATTATTGAATATTTACGTGCTTTTTTAATGGGGAGAATTGGCTTAAGCCGTCACAATCTTTTATTAATCATTTCGGGTGCGTTTGGTGTTTTTTCAAAGCACTGGGTGATTGCAGCAGGTGGTTATAAAACGGATACGGTTGGGGAAGATATGGAATTAGTCGTAAGGATGCATAGACTCTTAAAGGAGAGGAAGACAAAGAAGAAGATTGTCTATGTTCCTGACCCTGTTTGTTGGACTGAGGTTCCTGAAGACATTACATTCTTACGCAGGCAGAGGAGACGATGGCATCGAGGCCTGTTTGAAAGCCTATGGACTCATAAGAAAATAACATTTAACCCTAAATACGGTTCGATTGGTTTCATATCTTTTCCTTACTTTTGGATTGTCGAATTTTTCGGGCCAATAATTGAGTTTTTAGGATACCTTTTTATGATACTTTGTTTATTCCTAGGTGGAATCTATGTTGAATTTGCTATTTTGTTATTTCTTCTATCCTGTTTATATGGGTCTATTTTTTCAATGACAGCCGTTCTCTTAGAAGAATGGAGTCTAACAAAGTATCCAAAGGTATCAGATATCATGAAGTTGTTTTTATACTCTTTAACTGAAACCATTTGGTATAGGCCGATGACCGTGTTCTGGAGATGTGAGGGAATATGGCAAATGATAATCGGTGATAGAAGTTGGGGAGAAATGAAGAGAAAAGGTGTTTCCGAATGAAAAAACCAATTCATTTAATCATTTATACAATTCTATTTTTAATTATTATTACCTGCCCCTTTTGGCTATGGCAAGTACAGCCCGTGAAAAAATTAAACGTGTTAATTGTTGATAAGACGGTTCCAAATCCCTCCTATAGGGAACATAAAGGCCTTGTTTGGATACTAAACAATGCTAAATATTTTAAAAACGGACAAAAACCTTATTCGGTTACTGATGATTATAAAGGATTTGAACCAAAAGCAGGGAAGAAATATACGATTGCTCCTTTGCCGACGGACTTAAAAAATTATGATCTTATCTATTTAACGGATCAATATGGGGTATATAAAGAAGAGTTTTTCGGACAGAATCCGTTAGGGAAACACTCTACAAAAATTTATGGTGGACTTAAAACCAGTGAAGTCAATCAAATAAAAAAGGAACTTATTCAATCAAAGGGAAAGACCTTAATAGCAGAATTTAATACGTTTGCGAGTCCTACGTCAGAAGCAACAAAAGCTGAGATCTCTAATTTACTTAATGTAGAATGGTCTGGCTGGATTGGACGCTTTTTTTCCAACCTTGAAAGTACGGAAGTACCAGAATGGGTAAAAGAGAATTATGAGAAGCAAAACAAGAAATGGTCTTTTAAAGGTGAAGGATTTGTTTTTGTCAGTAAAAATAATTATGTAGTTGTAATTGGAGGGGAAAATGTTCAAGACGATGGTCTTCTTTTTCAATTAACAGATAAAGGAAAGAAACATTTTACACGCGGACTCCATGGGAATTATACGTATTGGTTCGATATTATTAATGCTAAAGATAAGAATGAAATTTTGGCAACCTATAAGTTACCAATATCTTCACGAGCCAAAGATACACTTAAAGGATACGGGATTCCAACCAATTTTCCAGCTGTTATTTATCACAAGAATGCTAAATATTCCTCCTATTATTTTTCAGGAGATTTTGCTGACGAATCAGATGTTCCTGGAATTTATCAAACAAAGGGAATCGATGCTTGGAAGAGGAGTGTGGGTTCTAGCGGTTCGTTTTATTGGGAAACCTACGTGCCAATGATGAAGGATATTTTAAAAAGTGGATTGCACCATGTAACTCATCAGGAAAAGGTGGAGTTGGCCGAGCTTGATGGGATTAAGTCAAACAGTAAAACTGGAGATACCTATATACAGATTCAAAAGGCTGGAAAATGGAAGAATCTCTTAATTAAGGGTGTAAATATGGGGATAGGGAAACCTGGTTATTTTCCCGGTGAGACAGCAATTACAAAAGACGAATACTTTCGTTGGTTTAAAGATATAGGTGCAATGAATGCAAATGCGATTAGAATTTACACGCTCCACCCGCCACAATTTTATGAAGCCTTTTATGAATATAACAAAATCGCTAAAAAGCCGCTTTTCTTATTTCATGGTACTTGGGTTAATGAAGAGAATCTCATACGAACCCAAGATGCCTTTGCCAAAGTTAATTTAGACGATGCGAAGCTTGAAATAAAAAATATGATTGATATTATCCATGGAAAGGCAGACATACCAGATCGACCTGGACACGCGTCAGGTGTATATAAAAACGACATTTCAAAGTATGTTCTAGGAATCATTGTCGGCACAGAATGGGATCCAGCTATGGTCACAAATACAAATGAAAAGCACTCAAAAATTGGTCAATTTGAAGGGGAATACTTTAAAACAGAACGGGCAAATCCCTTTGAAATCTGGCTGGCAGGTTTAATGGACTATGCTGTTGATTATGAAGCGAAACAATACCAGTGGCAGCATTCGTTGAGTTTTACGAACTGGGTTACTACAGATATGTTGAAGCATCCAACTGAACCACTGGCGAATGAAGATATGGTTTCCGTTAATCCCAATCATATTAAAGCATCTAAACAATTTTCTTCAGGTTTATTTGCTTCCTATCATATCTATCCTTATTATCCTGATTTTCTCAACTTTGAGAAGTCATACCTTAACTATATAGATGCAAAGGGTAAGAAAAATAATTATGCTGGCTACTTGAATGATCTGCGTGCTGCCCATCAAATGCCAGTTCTTGTTGCGGAATTTGGCGTTCCCGCTTCCAGAGGGTTAACACATAAGAACGCTTATGGAATGAACCAAGGGTTTCATTCGGAAGAAGAACAAGGGAATATTAATAAGCATCTATATGAATCGATTGTTTCAGAAGGCTATATGGGGGGACTTGTCTTCACCTGGCAGGATGAATGGTTTAAACGAACATGGAATACGATGGATTTTGATAATCCGGATCGAAGGCCATATTGGAGTAACTTGCAAACAAATGAACAGCACTTTGGGTTATTAGGATTTGAACCAGGGAAGAAGGAATCTGAAATCATTGTTGACGGTAATGCAAAGGATTGGGAGTTAGCAGGAGTCAAAAGGAGTTATCAATTCACTGATAAGAAGGACATTTTAAAGGAGGTTCGATTTTCATCCGATAATGGATATGTTTATTTCCTTTTAAAATATAATCGTCCAGTTGATTTTCGTAAACAAGGAACATACCTGCTTCTTGATTCCATTAATCAACAAGGCCAGAGCCAAATACCATTAGAAGATGAGATTTCCGTAAAAACAGACTTTGGAATTGATTTTTTAGTTAAACTTACGGGGCCTAAGACTTCAAGAATAATGGTTGATAGTTATTATGATACATTTTATTATCAGTATGCACATCTCCTGAAGATGATTGAGGAGCAGCCATATGCAAATCACAACAATAATGGAGTGTTTCATCCCATTAGACTTGCCCTTAATAAGGAATTGACGATTCCGACCACCAAGGAGATTATTCCATTTGAAAGTTACGAGACAGGAAAACTAAAGTTTGGCAACGCGAATCCAATTGATAAAGAATTTAACTCTTTAACGGATGTTAGTATTAGTAATGATAAGAAAGTTATTGAAGGAAGGATTCCCTGGCAGTTATTAAATGTGAAAGACCCTAGTTTAAAGGAAGTTATGGGGAATGTGTGGGAAAGTGGTTTGTCTGGTAGTGGTGAAACGAGCGGAATTCGACTGGCCATTGTGACAACAGAAAAAGGGAAGGTCATGCAGACATTTCCTAAAGTAACTAATAATCAGCTTCATCAATCCGATACATTTTTGTACAGCTGGAAGAAGTGGGAGGAACCAGCCTTTTATGAGCGGCTAAAAAAATCCTATGGTATTATGAAGGAAACCTATCGAATGATTGACATAAAGAAAAGGTAGAAACATGAAAAGGAAAACGCTAGCAATGAGCTAGCGTTTTCCTTTTGTTCCCTTTTTTGGGTTAATAATATGGAAAATGTTCATTATTGTTTCCCCTAACCGTCAAGGTCGTCATAAAACCGACGCAGAGGATTGTCAAGAGTGAATAAAAGAACTTTTCTAAACCAACAACCTGAATACCACTTGTTATGACTAAACCATCTATTAAAAAGATGATGATCCCAATATTAATGGAAGTAAATTTAGTTAACAATTGGGCAAGTAAATCGGTCCCGCCCGTACTAGTTTCATAACGAAGCATAAGCCCTATCCCTATACCTACAAGCAATCCACCAATGATTGTGCTTGGTAAAATCCCTATATTTATTTTCCCATTCATAAAGGATAAAAAATCAATACAAAATGAAGAAATAATAAGACCATGGAGGCTATAGTAGAAATAGCGTCTTTCGAAAAACCAAGCTAAAACATATAATGGAAGACTTAATACAATAATACTTAGTCCAGTTGGCCATCCGTAAAAATAATGAATGATGAGTCCTAAACCGATTACTCCTCCATCAAGTAAGTGATAGGGAACTAAAAATCCATTTACCCCAAGACTTAACAGTAAACTTCCGAGCAGCATTGCTGACATTTTTTCCTTCATAATCCATCACTCCAAAACATGTCCTCTAACATAAAAATATGTACAAGCGGTACAT
>NZ_JBALOS010000122.1:13488-25237 GCF_036962765.1 Neobacillus drentensis | reverse complement strand
TTTGCGAAAATTGCCTAGAAACTTAATAAATGACCCTTATTAAACTTATAAAGCAACAAAGTTTACGAAAAGAGCCTTATTTAAAGAAGATATTAAGGATGAAGTAGATAATACCAGCTAATAATGCTGTAATTGGTAGTGTAATTACCCATGTAACTAACATACGTTGTGCTGTATCCCATTTTACCCCTTTAAGCCTATGTGCAGAACCAACCCCTAGTATCCCTGAAGAGATGACGTGGGTAGTACTGACTGGTAGATGGATATAAGTGGCTCCGAAAATGATTGCTGCACCCGTTAAATCTGCGGCAACACCATTAATCGGACGAATCTTCATAATTTTCCCGCCAACGGTTTTAATGATCTTCCATCCACCGATTGAGGTACCTAGTCCCATGGCAATCGCACAAGAGAGTTGTACCCAAAAAGGAACTTCATCCGTATGAAGATAACCATTAGCTAACAAAGCCATGGTGATAATCCCCATTGATTTTTGAGCATCGTTTGTTCCATGTGAATAGGATTGCAATGCGGCAGTAGCAATTTGAATATAACGAAAGGATCGGTTCGTTTTGGTTAAATTAAAGTTCTTGAAAACCACTTTAAAAATACTGTAAACAATATACCCAACTGTGAAAGCTAAGATTGGTGATATAATTAAAGCTTCAAGAATTTTAATAAAACCTTCAGCTTTTATTACTTCAAATCCTTTTGCAGCAATTGCCGCACCCGCAATAGAACCGATAATTGCATGAGAAGAACTACTTGGAATACCGTAATACCATGTGAGTAAGTTCCAAAAAATCGCTGATAACAGTGCCGCAAAAATAACAATTGACCCGGTATGACCGCCAGTAAGTGAGAATGGATCAACAATGTCTTTAGAAATAGTTTTTGCTACACCAGTAAATGTCAATGCACCAATAAAGTTCATTACCGCTGCCAACAAGATTGCCTGGCGTGGTTTAAGAGCCTTGGTTGATACAGAGGTAGCTATTGCATTTGCGGTATCATGGAACCCATTAATAAAGTCAAATGCAAGGGCACCAATTACAATTAAAATCGTTAGAATTAATACAACGCTCATATGTTTGCTCCTTAAGCATTTTTCATGATAATGGTTTCAAGTGTATTTGCGACAGTTTGGCAATAGTCTGCAATATCTTCAAGATTTTCGTAAATTTCTTTGTATTGAATAATACGGATTGGATCTTTTTCGACAGTAAATAAGTTTTTAATCGACTGACGTAAGATATTATCGCAGTTTGATTCAAAATCTTTTATTTTAATTGCATGCTCTCTAATTTGTTGTAATTTCTTATTAGAAAGCAGTTCAACAGCCTTGTCGATTTCGTGAACACTTGCTTGAATTGCATCCACAAATTTCTTCATATAGTCATCCGCATTCGTAATCGAGTACATTTCAAATAATGCTGCACATCCTTCAAGTCCATCCAGTACATCATCCATGCTCATGGCAAGATGAAGAATGTCTTCACGTTCGATTGGAGTGATGAATGCATCGTTCAATTCTTTGATTACTTCATGAACGTATGTATCTCCTTTTGTTTCAAGTTCCTTCATTTTCTCTGAAAATATTTTTAAATCACTCACATTTTTTAATTTGTATTCGGTGAAGAAATTTCCACTTTCTTTAAGGTTAGCGGAAATATTACTAAGTAATGCCATAAATTTATCAGTTTTTTTAAATGCCATGTGAATACCCCCAATTTCATTTGAACAAGTGTTGTATACCAACCCAAATAATTTTATCTGAAAGATGTCGAAAAATGAAACAAATTCTTTATAAATTTACAAAAACTTAACATTAGAATTTTTAGAATAGTTTATTTTAAAGGATAAATTCAATGAGGTTTACAAAAAATTAACATNNTTATGATAGGGACTTTTTTACTTTTGCCTATATTCATGTATTTATGTACTTTGTTATACGTGTTAAGATTTTTTCTTTTTTGAGTATAAAATTGAAAATAGGGTACTTTATAGATACAGGTAGCATGAAAATACGTTACTTTTCCAATACTGCCTGAGACAAAATAATTGAATACTAAAAAGGAGTGTACTGAATGAGTTTCATTTGGGCATTAATTATTGGTGGGATTATTGGATGGTTAGCAGGCCTAATCGTTGGAAGAAATATTCCGGGCGGCATTATTGGTAATATCATCGCAGGTTTTGTTGGGGCATGGCTTGGTACTGCCATTTTAGGTAATTGGGGGCCACATGTTGCTGATTTTGCGATCATTCCTGCAATCATCGGTTCAGCAGTTTTGGTCTTGCTCGTAAGCTTCATTTTGCGTTCCTTTAGAAGAACCGATAAATAAGAAACTTTACTGATAAAAAGCCTCCGATAACCTCGGAGGCTTTTTATTTCCTTATAAGGAATAGATGTCAATATCCTTAAAAATAACAGGTTGGTCTAAAAACGGAGCATGACATAAAATCTTCTCTTGAGTAAAAGGATGATGGAACTCAAGCTTTGCTGCATGAAGTGCTTGTCTTTTAACAATCGGTCTCCCTCCATACAATGTATCTCCAATTAAAGGATGTCCCATATGACTTAAATGAACCCTGATTTGATGCGTTCTCCCCGTATCGAGCCAACATTTGACATAGGATTGCTGCTTCTCAATGTCTACCTTTAATACAGTATAATGAGTAAGCGCAACTTGTCCTGATGGAGACACTCTTCTTATCGTTGCATGATGGCGATCCCGCCCAATCGGTTTATTAATTGTCCCTCGTCTTTGTTTAACTATTCCGTGAACTAAAGCAATGTAGGTTCTCTTAATATTCCTTTTAACGAGCATATTGTCCATTATTGCCCCTGCTAGTGCATGTTTGGCAAGAAGGATGGCACCTGATGTGTCCCGATCTAAGCGGTGAATTTGCCGAATATTTCTATTTTCCCCTTTTGCTTGCAGATAAAATTGCACAGCATTTACAAGTGTTTCATGGTCTGTTTTTGGATCATTTGGATGGGTATTCATAAAGGGCGGTTTGTTAATTACCAAAATATGTTCGTCTTCATATAGAATTTCTATTTCTATGTAGTTTGGGAAAATTTCTATATTTTCTTCCTCAAATAATTTCAATTGTAACTTGGACCCTTTGATGAGAGGCGTATTCCAGTTAGCGCGGTCCCCATTAACTAAAACCTTATTCTCCATTCTAAAAGAGTGAGTTAATTTTTTAGGGGCTTCAAAGACATGGCTAAAAATATCAGCCACGGTTTTGCCATTCCAATCTAAAGGAACTGTTATTTGAAACCATTCTCCCATTCGCGTTGTGTTAAGCATCAAATTCTCCTTCAGGTTATAATTACCACAGTTAATACTGACTTAGTTATGTTATTCTTATCATATACAATACGACAGAAATAAGCGATGGCAAAGGTGGGTTACAAGTGAAAATTGTGTTTGCCTCGACACCAAGTCAAGAAGAGGAAATTAACGGACTGGTGAGGTATATCTATTCCAATATATTTCCGCTCTATTTCACTGATGAGGAGATTTGTCAGTTTGAGCGATTAAAAGTTCTGCACACTTCAGAAGATTTCAATACATTAAAAGATGCCTTTCAGGTTATGACTTGCATTCAAACTTTAATCTCGATTTTAGAGTCAGCTCAATTAGATGAACAGTATGCCTCACTCTTTAATAAGAATGTTGAGACATTGAAGGAATTTGGCTTGTTGTTTCCATTTAAATATGAACACTTTGAAGAGGCGAAATGTATTAGAACTTCCATGCTTAGTATCTATTCTAAAGCCGATAATGAGTTATTAATATAGGTAAAAAAAGTCTGCTCCTGCAGACTTTTATTTTTTTTCTACTAATAGGAGTGGTTTTTGAGGTAATATAGAGAAAGAACTGAATAATTTTAGTTCTACGAAAATTGGCGGCTAATTTCATGAGATTTTTAAAGGAGTAACCAAGATGAAATTAGAAACAATATACAGTAGACAGAATTTGGAGGGAATCCCTATGGACTGGAAAACGACAGCAAAAAGTTGGATGGAATTTGACGAGCTAGATACTGAATTACAGACCCAGTTAAAAGATTTACTAAAGGATGAGAGGCAATTAGAAGAGGCCTTTTATAAAAATTTAGAATTTGGTACTGGCGGTATGCGTGGAGAAATTGGGGTTGGTACTAACCGCATGAATCTCTATACTGTTCGAAAAGCATCGGCCGGACTGGCGGCATACATAGAAAACCATGGAAGCGAAGCGAAACAACGCGGAGTTGTCATTGCTTATGATTCCCGTCATAAATCTCCAGAATTTGCGCTGGAGGCTGCTAAAACATTAGCCACAAAGGGTATACAAACCTATGTCTTTGATGAATTAAGACCTACTCCTGAATTATCATTTGCTTTAAGATACTTAAACGCCTTTTCAGGCATTGTGATTACTGCAAGTCATAATCCACCTGAGTATAATGGCTATAAAGTGTATGGGCCGGATGGTGGCCAACTGCCGCTAGAAGGAGCAGACCAGGTTATTGCGAAGGTGAATGAGATTGAAAATGAATTATTGATTGAGGTTGACTGTGAAGAAACATTGAGAGCAGCCGGACTAATTAAAACGATTGGTGCGGAAATTGACCAGGCCTACATAGAGAAATTAAAAACAATATCTGAGAATCCTACCCTCGCGGAAGAAACGGATCTCAAAGTCGTTTTTACTCCGCTGCATGGGACTGCTAACAAGCCTGTACGTGCTGCACTAGAAGCATTAGGTTATGAAAATGTAACGATTGTCAAAGAACAAGAACTTCCTGATCCAGAATTTTCAACGGTAAAAAGTCCTAACCCTGAAGAACATGCGGCTTTTGAATTAGCGATTCGTGATGGAAAAAGAATTGGCGCAGATCTTCTTATTGGAACAGACCCAGATGCAGACCGTTTAGGGATTGCTGTATTAAATCCTGAAGGTGAATATGTAGTCCTTACCGGTAACCAAACTGGAGCCCTATTACTTGATTATATTATTACCCAGAAAAAGGGAAAAGGGACCCTTCCAGAAAATGGAGTGGTGTTAAAAACAATCGTTACTTCAGAAATCGGTCGGAAAATAGCTGAGGCCAATCAGTTAGAAACAGTCGATGTGTTAACAGGATTTAAATTTATCGCAGAAAAAATCAATGAGTATGAGACAACGGGTAATCGTACATTTTTATTTGGATACGAGGAATCCTACGGATATTTAATTGGTGATTTTGCCCGTGATAAAGACGCTGTTCAAGCGGCTCTCTTAGCAACAGAAGTTTGTGCTTATTATAAGAAGCAAGGCATGTCTCTCTATGAAGGATTAATGCAGGTCTTTGAAAAGTATGGGTATTACCAAGAAGGCTTACGATCCTTGACTCTAAAAGGGAAAGAAGGAGCAGAGACGATTCAACAGTTATTGGCTTCCTTCCGAAGAGAGCCAATTACAAGCCTAGGAACATTGGCAGTTTTTACTGCGGAAGATTATTTAACAAGTACTCGAGTAACGGATAAGGGTGAAGAAACCATTGATTTACCAAAATCGAATGTCTTAAAGTATACATTTGAGGACGGTTCATGGGTTTGTTTACGACCATCTGGTACGGAACCAAAGGTGAAATTCTATTTTGGTGTCAATAGTAAAAGTTTAGAAGAAAGCAAAGCTAAACTAAGAACAATTGAAAATGATTTTATGTCGTTAGTTGATAATAAAATGAAAATGGTTCAGGAAATTTAATCCACTTCATTACCAACCAAGAACCTCATCATGGAAGGATGAAAAACATGTTAAAAGATCAAATTGCTATTGTTACAGGAAGTTCAAGAGGGATTGGCAAGGAAATTGCACGAAAACTGGCCGAACAAGGAATGAAATTAACGATTGTGGGCAGTTCCTCACAAATATCACAAACAGCTGAAGACCTAAAGAATATGGGCTATGCCAATGTATTGCCTATCCAAGCGGATGTCTCTAAGGAAGAGGACATGATTGCTGTTGTGAATAAGACAATTGATACTTATGGTTCTGTAGATTTACTTGTTAACAATGCAGGTGTCGGCTTCTTCAAATTAACGGAAGAAGTATCCCTAGAGGAATGGAAAAAAGTATTCGAAGTAAATGTTCAAGGTGTATTCTTAGCCACAAAAGCGGTCCTACCACATATGAAAAATCGTAAATCAGGTACGATTATAAACATTTCTTCAGACGTTGCTCGGTATACCATTCCAAATGGTGCGGCATATACAGCTACCAAATATGCTGTCCAAGGATTTTCTGGTTCAGTAGCTCAAGAAGTTCGTGAATATGGAGTTCGTGTAGGTACGGTTAATCCAGGTATGGTTGATACGTATTTTGCAGAGTCTACTCAAGGATTGCCTGAAAAAGAGGATTGGCTCAAGGTAGAAGATATAGCGAACGCAGTTGTATACATGGCTTCGGCACCAAAGTATATGATGATTGATGAAATTATTTTACATCCATTTGCTCAACAATATCCGATAGCATAAATCAAAACCGTTTATTTTGAATGTTAAAACACGGCTTCCATTCGAGGAAGCCGTGTTTTTTGGTGGTGGAATTCTTTGGTCCGGTAATTAATGTTTCTCAAATTAAATGGTATTCACTTGTTAATTTAGGAAAGACTAAACATCGGTATCTCATTAGGGTCAGGATCTACGGTTTCATTCGCATGGTCAATGTAGCGCAGCAGGTTATATAGTGTCGTTTCAATTACCGCATAATCACGTTCGAAATTGTATGCATGCAGGAATTGCTCAATTCGTTTCGATAAAAATTGGTCTTTTGTTCGTACCATTAAAATCAGCAAATTATCCCACTCGGAACGATGTGTATAATATAACGCTCGATCATAATCCACTTTATTCATTTGTTTTATCTCCTCCTTATTAGGAGTTGAGATTATTGTATGATATTTTGAGGAGAACTTTCACAGAAAATGTTGGACACCCACTGGTTACGCTGTTTTCAACATTTACCTGTATATATTTTTTTTGATTGAACAAAGGGGAGGTTATATGGCTAAAATTATTATCTGTATCATCATCTTGTTTCCCGTTCAGCAGGAAAATGTGACAAGCGCCAAAATAGTTAATGCCAATACACGTTATAGTTATGAAATGTTAGAAGATGACCTTTCAAAAATAACCCAAAAATATAAAGAGAAAATAAACATCAAATCAATCGGGACATCTCATTTTGGGCGGGATATTTGGGCAATCAAGCTCGGAAAAGGAAAGAAAAATGTAGTCTTGATTGGTTCACATCATGGCCGGGAATGGATGACTAGCCTTTTGCTAATGGAAATGCTTGAGTCGTATGCATCTACTTATAATGAGAGGAATTTTTTCGGTTTCAAGTCCCATCAAATATTTAATGATGTCTCTCTTTGGTTTGTACCGATGTTAAATCCTGATGGTGTTACCATTCAACAGAATGATTTTAAAAGTTTTCCATCTCATCATCAAAACCTTTTGGTAAAGATGAATGATGGATCCGCTAACTTTAAGCGATGGAAGGCTAATGGGATGGGAATTGACCTGAACAGGCAATATCCTGCCGGTTGGGAACGTCTCGATCAAGAACCTGTATTTCCTTGGTATAAATTTTATAAAGGGGAGAACCCTCTTGAGTCGAAAGAAGTAAAAGCGTTAACAAAATTTATTAGTGAAATCAATCCCTCGATCGCTGTTGCTTATCATACAGCGGGAAGAGAAATTTATTGGAACTATAAAAACGGAAAAAACTTGAAACGGGATAAACAGATTGCAAAAAAAGTCTCGAAATTAACGGGGTATAAATTAGCGATGCCAGTGCAAAATGCAATAGGAGGCGGATTCACCGACTGGTTTATTACTACATATCACAGACCAGCGTTGACAATCGAAATTAGTCGCTATGTTGGTGAAACCAATCCACCCTTATCGATTTTTCATAACGAATGGAAACGAAATCGATATGTTGGCTTAAAGCTCGCGAAAGAGGCTAAAAAAATCTCAAATTAAAGCATACTTGCCTATTGTTTTTTCTATCTTGTTTCATCATTCCCCTTTTTTCTTCATACATTGTGGTAAGAGGAAAAGGGGGAATGGCAAATGAACGTGGAAGGTCGTAATGCACTGGAATATGCTATCAGTGAAATCACTGAAATCGCAACCGGGTTTGGTTTGGATTTTTATCCGATGCGCTATGAAATTTGTCCTGCTGAAATCATTTATACATTTGGGGCCTATGGTATGCCAACCCGATTTTCACATTGGAGCTTCGGGAAGCAATTTCACAAAATGAAGCTGCATTATGATTTAGGTCTTAGTAAAATTTATGAATTAGTTATTAATTCAAATCCTTGCTATGCTTTTTTGCTTGACTCTAATACCCTTATTCAAAATAAACTAATTGTAGCCCATGTTTTAGCACACTGTGACTTCTTTAAGAATAATGTTCGCTTTCAAAATACTAAGCGGGATATGGTTGAAAGCATGGCTGCCACGGCAGAAAGAATCCATCAATATGAAATTCAATATGGAAAAAAAGAGGTTGAAACCTTCCTCGACGCAGTATTAGCCATTGATGAGCATATTGATCCCTCATTGATGAGACCAAAGTTATCTTGGTCCATTGGGGATGACGAGGAAGATGATGACCACGAAGCTCATTCTGCAACGCCTTATGATGATCTATGGAATTTAGATGATAAGGATAAGAAGGAAACGAATCAACCAAGGAAAAAGAAATTTCCTCCAAAGCCAGAGAAGGATTTATTATTATTTATTGAAACCTATAGTAGAGAGTTAACAGATTGGCAACGAGATATCTTAACCATGATGCGGGAGGAAATGCTATACTTTTGGCCGCAGTTGGAAACAAAAATCATGAATGAAGGCTGGGCTTCTTATTGGCATCAACGGATATTAAGAGAAATGGATTTAACAAGTGGTGAAGCAATCGAATTTGCAAAGTTAAATGCCGGAGTGGTGCAACCCTCCAAAACGGGTATCAATCCATATTATCTAGGAATAAAGATTTTTGAAGATATTGAAGAGCGCTACAATAATCCAACAGAAGAAATGAAACGAAGAGGAGTACTGCCAGGGTCTGGACGAGAGAAAATCTTTGAAGTTCGAGAAGTGGAATCTGATATTTCCTTCTTGCGAAACTATCTGAATAAGGACTTGGTCATGCGAGAAGATATGTATCTTTTCCAAAAACAAGGAAGGGACTACAAAATTGTCGATAAACAATGGGAACAGGTTCGTGATCAGCTTGTTAATATGCGTGTAAATGGGGGATTCCCATACATTACAGTCAATGATGGCGATTATTTAAAAAATGGTGAACTTTATTTAAAACACTGGTATGAAGGTGTGGAACTTGACGTTAAATATTTGGAAAAAGTTCTTCCTTATATACAGCAACTGTGGGGCAGGCCTGTCCATATCGAATCGATGATTGAAGAAAGAAAAATGTTGTTCTCCTATGATGGAAAAGGGGTGCATCGCAAATATTTGTAATTTCTTTAGGCTATCTTGTACTATCAAGATAGCCCAATTTTATTTAGAGAGGAAATCATTTCATGAATGTATAGGTTGATGTAGTGAACACTATGCTTAAAAGGGGATAAATGACGATGAAACAAACACTCAGCCCAAATGTTCTATCTGTTTTAGAAGACAAAATTAAATTAGTTAGAACACAAAAAGGAGCAATTTACTTAGTCGGTCCGATTAGGCTCCCAGTTAATTTATATGGTGAAACAGTCGTTTTCCAATGGTACTGTTGGCTGAATTGCAATGAAGTAACCGAAGATTTTGAAAGAATTATTGAAAAATTATCTTCGGCCAACCTAGCCGAGTTTCAACAATCCAGTGTTTTAGTATACGGTGATTTTGAATATGCAGATGATGCAATCATAAGATTTCATTCGATTTGCCATACGGGGGATATTTTCGGGAGCAAAAGATGTGATTGTGGTTTCCAATTAAAACAATCAATGAAAATGATTTCAGAACATGGTACGGGAGCATTATTTTATTTGGCTAACCATGAAGGAAGAGGAATTGGACTATTTAGCAAGGCAATGGCATATGTACTTCAGGAAAACGGATATGACACTGTTGAAGCAAATGAAGGCCTTGGATTTGTAGATGATTCCAGAAATTATGGAGATGCTATTTTAGTTCTTAAAGCATTACGATCAAAACCTGTAACACTTATGACAAACAACCCGAAAAAATTAGCAGCCTTAAAAAACGCTGGTTTAGAGGTCTCAGGCAGACAGCCTTTATGGGGAGATGTATCTGAGTATAATGAAAAATACCTTCAGACAAAAATAAAACGTTCGGGTCATTTAAAAGATAAGGAGACTTGTCCAAATGACTAACCATGAATTTTATATGGATTTAGCTCTAAAAAATGCTAAAGCTATGAAAGGACAAACAGATCCCAATCCACTTGTCGGGTCTGTAATTGTGAATGATAACCGAGTAGTCGGAATCGGTGCTCATTTAAAAGCGGGAGAGCCGCATGCTGAAATTCACGCTCTACGAATGGCTGGTGAAGCAGCAAAGGGTGGGACCATCTATGTTACATTAGAACCATGTTCTCATCATGGCAGGACAGGCCCTTGTGCTGTCGCCATCGTTGAGGCTGGAATAAAAAAAGTTGTTATTGCGACACTTGATCCGAATCCTGTTGTTTCAGGCAATGGGGTTAAGATTCTAAAAGATGCCGGAATAGAAGTAATCATTGGAGTTCATCAAGAGGAATCCCAGAAGATGAATGAAGTTTTTAATAAATTTATTGTGGAGAAAAGGCCATTTGTCACATTAAAATCAGGGATTACCTTAGATGGAAAAATTGCCACTTACACTTCCCATAGTAAATGGATTACTTCGGAAGAATCCAGACATGATGTTCACCACTTAAGAAATGAAAATATGGCCATTCTCGTAGGTGTCAATACAGTGATAAAAGATAACCCAGAATTGACAACGAGAATACCAAACGGAAGAAATCCAATTCGTGTCATTCTTGATACTACGTTAAAAATCCCATTAGAATCAAAAGTGGTTACCGATAACCTTGCTGAGACCTGGATTTTTACAAGTAAGAATTATGATAAAGAAAAGGAAAAAACCTTAACGTCATTAGGATTGAAAGTTTTTGTTACAAATGGAGTGGAAAAAGTAGATCCAAAAGAAGTTGTGCAAGTACTAGGAGAGAACCTAGTTTCTTCTGTATTAATAGAAGGCGGAGGGACGATTAATGCATCTTTCCTAGAAAATAAATGTATTGATAAAGTAATACTATACTTTGCCCCAAAATTAATCGGTGGTAAGGATGCACCTACCTTCCTGGAAGGGACAGGAATGGAAAAGATGGGAGATGCGGTGGAGCTATTAGACACATCTATCATAAAAATTGGTAAAGATTTTAAATTTATTGGCTATCCAAGTTATACAAAAGAGGGAATTAAGTAATGAGATTTGGCTTTGATATAGACGATACATTAATAAATCTACGAGAGCATGCCTTTAATATATACAATCGAAGGTTGAATCAAAGTATTCCGATTGAAATTTTT
This sequence comes from Neobacillus drentensis, assembly GCF_036962765.1. GTDB lineage: Bacteria > Bacillota > Bacilli > Bacillales > Cytobacillaceae > Neobacillus > Neobacillus drentensis_C. The sequence goes on along the minus strand of NZ_JBALOS010000122.1, from coordinate 13,624 downwards.
CACAATCTCAAAAGAGTTGAAATACATGAGCCATTTGGGTTGACTGAAGAACAAGGGAAAAAAATGTGGAATAATTCTTTAGAAGAAATTTATTATACTTCATGTCCTGCCTTCCCAAGTGCTGTTAAAACCTTGC